>MHUY01000027.1 GCA_001825115.1 Candidatus Yonathbacteria bacterium RIFOXYC2_FULL_47_9
CGAGCATCCGCCGAGCGTTTCCACTTTCCCTAGAAATGAAGATGTTTGGTAGTATGCCGCAACACGACCACCAGCACCAGGGTAATACTGAATACTCGTGAGCTCCGATGATCCACCGTTTGCACGGAAATCCCCTGTTCCCGCAAGGGTACTGGTCTCCACATACACACTACCACCACTTCCCGAAGGTCCCCCGTCCGCAGAAATAACGCCGTTGTTCGTTAAAATCCCTGCTACCACAAGGTGTATTGCGCCACCCCCACCTTTTGCGTCAGTGCAACAATATCTGCTTCCGCTTCCCATGTCGGTCGGGTGTGTTGCTGATCCATAAGGAGCGGATTTCATGTCGACCAATCCAATCCCTCCATAATTAGCTCCTCGTGAATAATTGCTTTCGGATGGTGACCCGGGGCTTGTACCGCTTATATTATATCCTCTTCCGTTTGCTGAGATAGCTGCACCTGCGGACACCGTGATATTATCGGCAACTATTTTTACGCCAAGAAACGATGCCGAGGTGGAAGTGGCGGTGTCGCCCCCCAAAAAGAGTGTCGCGTTGTTGATAATTGTTAAGTTATGAAAATGATATTCACCTGCGGGGAGCGACATAGTAGAAGTAGCAACAACACCATCTTCTGTTGCATCTGCAATACCGTTTGTGTTGAGGTCGGAATATGTATAGGTGAGAACTGGGGTGGGAGAAGTGTCGACAACATCGTCTTCTTTTGCATCTACATCCCCATTTGTATTGAAGTCGGGAGTTGTGGTTGATTCAGTAATATCAATAACATTTACGGTGCGCGTAGAGGTTGCCGTATTGTGTGACAGGTCGAAAGCCACGTATGTCACGGTGTATACACCAACATGAGTGATATCAACATCACTTGTTGTATTTACCGCAACAACACCATCAACAACATCGGATGCTGTTGCGCCAGCGTCCACATACACGGTATTTACGGTGGTGGTTGCCGGGTTGTCACCAAGGATACTAATCACGGGAGACATAGTGTCACTTGGTGTTTCAGGTACTTCAGGTGCTGGCGACGAACCTCCCCCTCCTCCCCCACCATAACTAACTACAGGGGTGGTTACTGCAACAGATTCTGTGAACAAAATTTCTTCTTTTGTTTCTGGTAATGTCGCTTCAACTGAGGGGGCTTGAGCTTCTGTTGAGGATTGTTCTGGTAGTGACTCTTGTTTTGTCTGCACTGCGGTCAACAATAGCTCTGGAGATGAAGGGGTTACTGGTGTAGCTGGCTGAGAACCTTCAATCACCTCCTTGAACACAGTTTGGGTTTTGGTTTCTTGTGTTTGTGTATCTGTTTGTGTTGCGAGAATCACTGACGCACTGTTGTTATTTACTGAATTGCCCGTAGTATTATTAAGCATCGCTTTTGTAACAACATACACTTTGGAACCTACTGCGGTTGCCGTATTTATTACCGCTTTTGCAAGCATCGCCCCTGCGCCGTAAACCCCTTTTGCAATTGCTATTTCGGTATCAGCTGTCCACGCAACTGCATATTCCGCAACTCCATACAGAGCAGAAGCGACTACAAAAAGCGCGTGTGTCGTTGCTTTTGCAAGCTTCACACTCGTGGCCCCCACCAATACAGCCGTATCTACCGTCACTTTTGCAGCAGGATCAAGAACGGCAAGGATGACGCCTTGTGTTTTGTGTATCAGTGAAAGTTTTGGCGGGTCGATACACAAGGTGTCTTCGCGACGCTCGGGGTCGGATGACAGGTTGTCCAGAGAAGATTGAATACCGGCAACAATTTCACTTGAGCGATATTTTAGATATACATCACTAAAGCCGTGTCCCACCGCACTATCATTCTGCTGTAATGCGATATGCGTATTGGGTGCCATAATTTTCTTGAATGGCACACTCGCAACAACACCAGCGATAACCTTGTCTGTGTCGGAGGTAATCCACTTCCCTCCCCCTGCAACACGGCTTGCGGGATTCGCAACACTATATACGCTGATTGCCTCCACGGGAACACCGCCAGGTTGACCAGCAACAACATCATAAAAACTATTAGCATAAAAATTGCCCTGTGAATGGGCAACAAGGAGAAGCTTTTGGGTCTTTATCTTTTGACTGGCATCACCAAGCATTTCGACAAGGTCGTATCCCTTAACCGTTTCGTCCTCAAAAGCCTTTTGAACAACCGACATCGCTATATCGCCAAGACCGCCAAGGTGTGAGGGGTTGAGGAGGTAGTCAACAAATAACGCTTCCCCGTTATAGCTACCTGGTAAACGTTTTTTTAAATTATCTTTATTTTCTTTAGCTTCAACATCGTCAGTGAAAACTCCATTAATCGTCTCAATGGTATAACCCATTGACGAACAAATTTGGTTTCCTGTTTGAGCAAAAGAAACAAAAGGAATTGAGAATAGTGAAAAAGTGACTATTAGAATTTTTCTAAAAAAGGAACTCATAAAATCTTAATTAAGAAACAAGAGGTGGTCTGTATCACAAACCACATTTGTCGATTCACTATAACTCCCAAGTTTTCCCTGATAAAAATCATGTTGAGACTTTTTCCTAGCCTCAGTGTTCAACTGTTTATTTTTAACAAAGGCAGTATACATATTTATCTTTTCTATCTCAGTATCATTTCTTGAGGATTCGGGACTTTTTCTCGGAACAAGAGTGTCGGCAAGGCATGTATCTGCTCGACTACCTTCTGTTGCGACCTCAGTTACCGTCTCTTTATTTACCACCGGTTGTATAACCTCCATCTGCAACGCCAGCGCATACTGCAAAAGTACCGCTCGTGTCTTTGCGGAGTCGGGATATTCTTTAAAAATAGCGAGTTCTACATCATCGCGAATGCCGTTTTTATTCGCATCAATACCAGCAATAGTCTTATCTGCTTCTGCGCCAGGGTCCGGAGGAAGACTCTTCCCCATTACATCATCCATCGTGAGCCTTGTTGCATGGATCTTTGCAACCTGCTCTTCGGTCTTTTCTAGGTTATAGACATGAAACATTCTCGAGACAAACAAAGCAACGAAGGAAACTACAAGGACGAGTCCAACCCACTTCGCAATCCTCTTAAAATTTTTCATAATTCCCCACATTATATCAGCTCCCCCATCAAACCCCTAAAAATCCCCCCTGTGGATAACTTTCCCGAGGACCGCCCTCCGTATACGGAGGGCGGTCCTCGGGGGAATGGAGTTGGCTATGAAATATCTGCGGTAGAAAACGCAAGCCAGTCATCGATAAACCCTTCAAAATCTTTTGGTTCTAAGAAGTACTCCGGAAATACGTCACGTTCAAGGACCCCTTTCTCTGGCCGTATTGTCCCCAAGTATTCCGGGTAGCTCGAATAGTCATATTTTGCAAGGTATTCTTTTGCTCGACCGCGATCACCGATACCGTTCTCCTTCCATTCTGGATCAATGAGCTTCACAGGATTTAAATGAATATACGAGAAAAGATACTTCAAATATTCATCAGTATCAGCATGTTTTGCCTTAAAACGCCCCTCAAAAAGTGCGCCGGAGCGTTCATTTTTCTTATTAAAATACATCGAGTACCCCGTTGAAAGTTTCCCCATGAACTTCGTGATTCCGCCTTCCACCTTTTCACGCACGAGTAAATGGAAATGGTTGGACATTAAACAATAGGCCCCAATATCAACCAATGTTTCCCCTCTTTCATGTACAAAGGCCCGGCCTTTGGGAATTTCTCTAAAATTGATTGCCTTTTCTGAGTTACATAGATAAAGAAGCTTCATGAAACGCAGCCGGTCATTCGTATCAAGAAAAATATCCCGCTTATCGGTACCGCGATTATAAATGTGATAAAACTCTTCTACTGAAAAAGAAAATTTTCTTTGCATAATTGATTTTAATTGTACCACAAAGGACCGCCCTCCGTATACGGAGGGCGGTCCTCGGGGACGGGGGTGGGTGGATTTGGAGGTTTTTTTTTGGGGGGGGTGAGATGAGTAGGTACGCCAAAAGCCCCCGATCTCCTGAGAGAAAGGGGGCTTTTGGTTGAACGTTTTTTAAGAAGCGTTCTCTTCTTTCCTAACTAACGAGTTACTTCGTCAATGTGAATGAGTCAGTACCGCCTGAAGGGAGACCAGTTACCTGGTAGCCGTTCGTCCAGTCTGCGTTCACAGTTGATGCAGTAGTCGAAGTTGAGAGTGGTGACCATACGAAGTTACCGAGAGCTGTGTTGTATACAGCCATAAGTCCTGCAAGTGTTCCTGCTGCATCGTATGCAGCGTCACCTACAATCTTCGTTGATACCGTACCAGCAGAACCTGTCGTACCTGCTACCTGTGTAACATCACCAACCACCTTGAAGTAGTAGGTTACGCCTGCAGGGATAGTGAGGATATTGTTGAGAACTGCTGAGTTGTTACCGTTAGCTACACCAGCAATCGTGTCTACAATCTGGCCAGCCGTGAAGCTGCCACCAACTGTAGTTGAGAATGCTGAGTCTGTGTATCCGTACACCTTGAGGTTGGTAACCGATGTCGTACCATTAGTTGTTGAAACTGATGATGTTGCGATGTTAACTACCAACTTGTTCAAAGCGAGGTCGTTCTTTGCGTTTGCAGTGATCGAGAAGCGATAAAGATCGATTCCTGACTGTGCAATAAGCGTTGAAGACATACCTGATGTTTGTTTTGCAACAGTAGGTGATGTCTTGAATACGCGTACGCCTGATACTGAAGTTGAACCTGAAGGGTTAACTACAGAACCTGAACCAACACCAGTACCCGAAGTGTTCTTGTTGCCTGCTGTGCCGTTGACATCAACGTTGACCAAAAGAAGTGCACCTGGGTGGCTAGCTGCTGATGTGCCTTGTGCAGCAAGGTCACCCTTGACCGTGATCACAATGCTGCCATCCTTAGGAACAAGCACAGGAGTTGAAAGGGTTGAAGTCGCGTTGCGATTTGTACCTACGAACTCTGCTGTACCAATCTGCGTTGCGCCGTTCCACAAAGTTACCTGTGTGAAGTCAGCTGCAGAACTTGAAGCGGTGATCGCACCCATTGAAAGGCCGATACGTGTCAAGTTTACCGAGTCATTCGCTGCTGTAAAGCGGTATGCACCGAGAGTTACTCCGGTGGTTCCTGCTGTTGCAATTGCGTAAGCTGGTGATGATGAATCAAGAGCAACTACGAGTGAGCCAGAACCAGTGGTCTGTGCTGTACCTGTTGTTGTTGCACCTGTTGCTGTTACCGTAGAACCTGAGGTTACACCAGTAACCGTAAGTGCTCCAATCTGAGTAGATGTCATGTTCCATGTGAATGAACCACCATCTGCAAGACCTGAAGCGACATTACACTTGAGGGTCAACGTCTTTACGGTGTTCTTTGCAACCGTAAGCGATGAATCAAAGCTAAACGTCTCTGCTGCTGTGTCCGGATTAACTACGTTTGAACCAGTGTTCAAAGCGGTTGCACCATCGAAAAGCTGACAAGCTGTCAAGTTTCCTACCGTTACTGTTGCTACAGTGTCGGTAAGAGCAAGTGACGCGAGGCGAACATCCTCACCTGACTGCGATGCGTCAAGTTGAATGTTTGCAAACGTTACTGCCGTGCTGCCTGAGACAATAGTCTGAGCTGCTGGTGTTGTTGACTGTGAAACAGCAAGTGCTGCAGATTTCACTGTTACCTGGTTCATCGATACTGCTGTCGAGAGTGTCGAAAGCGAGATCGTGTTACCTGTGGTCTGACCCGTTACACTCGTCCAATCCGATGAAGGAGTGGTTGTAGTTGTAATAACTGCACCGTTTGAAGCAGTCGTAGGGACCTTACCCTTGAGGGTGTAGGTGTGCTTGCCGATAGGATACGTAATCGTGTCCGTGAAAGTCACCTTCCAAGCAGAAACACCATCCGCTACTGCATCTACAGGACCTGCAACAACTGCGCCGTTCTCATCATAGAGAGAAATGCTTGTGTATGCATCAGCACCTGTTGATGCTGTTGATGTAGCGAAATGGAACACTGAAGACTGGACCGAGATAGCCTCACCCTTGAGGTCTACTTCGTAACCACCGAGGACCTGTCCTGCGAGGTTGATCGCAATGTTCTGCGCAGCGACTGAAGTTGCCTTATTAACCCCTGTTACTGAACCACCTGAGATCGTCATTGCGTAGCCATTGATAGCTGGTGTTGCTGTTGAAACAGTAGAGTTAACCGTACCTGTGTAGATGATGCCCTGACCATAGGTCTCGCCCATTACATAGATGTCGGTGTTCTTCTGAAGGTCAAAGTCAACTGTACGAGCAGCTGCTCCTGAACCTACGATATCACCTGAGATCCAAATGTCTTTTGAAAGACCTTTGGCAATCACGATACCTGAACCGAGGTTTGCAGAGTAGTACTTACCGTCAGCTGAAACTGTCGTGTCGTAAGCTGTACCGTCAACGTAAATCTTTACGTTAGCAATATCGCCTGAACCTGCTGAACCAGCCTGGTAGAAACGAACTGACTTGAAGCGTACATCCTCAGCTGAGCCGGCCGTAAGGCGGACACCAGTGAATTTGTAGCCAGTCGTACCGATCTCCTTTGACTGTGCTGAACCTGGGTCGTATGACGAGTTAGCCGCCGTAACGGTACCAATCGTCAACGTGTTGTTCATGGTCTGTGAAGAACCAGTGACAGGAAGTGCGCCAGTAACAGTTGCTGTGGTGTTAACCGAAACAACTGAGAGGGTTGCAACCTGACCTGCGTAAGACGTAAGGTCTGCTGCCATGTTACCTGCTACTGTAAGGGTCTTGGTTGTGCCAGCCTTTACTGTGAAGGTACCACCGACAATAGCCTGGTGAGTTGAACCGAATGTCTTTGCAATATCGAGCTGTGATCCATCCTGATCGAGGAGAACTACACCTGCGAATGCTGCATCACTAGCAGCACCTGTGCGCTGTACCGTAACACCGTTTACTACAACATCCGAAGATCCTGCAGTAAGAGTGACTGTGGTGAAAGCAACGCGTGATGCGCCCTTGATTGCGAGGCCATTAGCTGGCTGTGTTGCTGCGGCAACAGAGAGACCTGCACCTGCAGGAGTTACTGCTGCTGAAGCGTCACACTTTACGCCAGTCGTTGGACTGAAACCAACCATTGAAGTACAGCCAGAGACCGTGCTTGTGGTTGAGCCTGTTGCGCATGACTGACCTGTCGTTGCACTAAAGCCAACGAGTGAAGTACAACCAGGAACCATACCGGTACCTGTCTGTGCTCCGCCGTCCATCATGTTCAACTTTGCGCGTGTTGAAGCACCAACGAAACCTGTACCTGAGGTCAAACCTACAGGTGAAAGAATGTCTGATGCATACTTGTTCTGGAACTTGATAACTGCAGCTTTTGTTGCAGCACCAAAGTACGAAGTCTCACTTCCTGGTGCGCCTGCACCTGAAACTGAAACCTGTGTGTCAGCACTCATGTTAAGAGCCTTCTGGAGCTCCATAACATCAGCACCTGTTGATCCTTGTTTGAGATTTACCGAGAAGTTGTAGGTTGCTGCAAATGCTGTTGTAGCAAGAGCGAGACCTGCAACCAATGCGATAACTCCCGCAATTGATTTTTTATTCATAGTAATTGTTTCTAACGCACATACACACAAGTCGCGAGCGTTAACCAATAAATTAATAAGTTTGCTCCGGTGCTTGTATGTTTGCTGTTTCCCTCGCGGGATAGGAATATCCGAGATCGATCTCAGATGCTCTTACCCCACGAGGTGAGCACAGCGGGCTCTTAAATTAACTTTTTCTTTGTCTGGAAATTACAGTCATGCGGTAGTGCTTTTCGACCGCTCGGTCGAAGATCATTGTCGAACTAAAGGCTCACCTTTTTTGTGAGATGAAACCTTCTATATAAGATTCGAAATTTTCACAACGAATCTAGTTTTCAATGATCTTCACCCTCGCTGCAAACTTATCGTATGACAGGATGTTGCTTATTCAACGCGAAATGTTTTTCAACATTACGCCTAAATCCAGCGCGTGGATTTACTCCACACACTGAACTTAGATACATTATATATTCTGCGCGTTAAACTGCAAAGTATATGTGTGGATAACTCGTGGACAACAATAGAAGCAGAGCCTCAAAAGCGCCCAATAAGTAGTATTCCACACAGATAAAGTATAGCAGAAAAAGGGTAAAAAATCAAGCAAGAGCCACACAGTCCTGGATGTGAGTGTAAAATAAAAAGGACCGCCCTTTTTTGAATTCCCAAGGGCGGTCCTTTTTATTTTCCTCGTTTCAAAGTTTTCTATGCCAATGAGTATCTGCTCCAGCGACGCTCGCCGAATTTCTTTAGGACATTCGCTTCTACGAGAGATACGAGTTCGCGCTGGATCGTCTTTTCGGAGAGCTCGGGGAAATAAGTAGTGATGTCCTTTATGGTGACCTCACGGTTGTCCTTTATGAGTTTCAAGATGCGGGTGCGGCGGGATTCTTTTTGGACAGAATTTTGAATATTGAATTTGGAATTTGGAACAGATGCGGGTGCGGTAACTCTCGGAGCGGGAGCATGTCCTTTTGTTTTTGTATCGGACACAGTAGTTTCTTTTTGTCCGATAGAATGTCCTTTAGGATTATTTGCGCTCAAGTCATGCGACTGATCTTTTTGTGGAAGATGGTGAGTGTTCAGATTTGAGGAATTTTGAAACGCTGGTGTACCGAACGACGAGCCAAAAAAAGTATCGCCGAGGATGGTGTCGGTACGGGACTCGCGAGATGCTTTCTTGATCTCAATCGCGTCACGAAGGGTCGCATACTCGCGCTTCAGGATCGAGAAGTTCATCTCGGAAATGAGTCCGGCGATGAGGGCGAGCTCGAGGAGTCCGAGCGTCTCGCCAATGTTTGCGCGGACCATTTCAAGGACATTTGTTTCGACTGAAGTCGTGCCATATCGGACACTTGATGCGTCGCGCACGAGGTCGAGTGAGAGGGTGCGGAGGCGACCTTTGAGTGGCTCTGTGTCCGATAGAAAACTGGTGACAAGATACAGAGCTGTCGCAAGGCGCTCACCCTTCTTACCGAGGGAAATAGTAAAAGACTCCATACTGCCTGACGCCTGATTGCTCAGCATGCCGCGTCCTTGAATGTCTTTTTTGATGTCCATATAGTTATGTCGAAAGCTAAAAGTCAAAAGTCTTAAAGCTGATTCGTGTTCAAAATTATGTCTTTTATGTGTCCTTTATATTCCGCATCTCTATCTATAACGGACATCCCTGTAACGTGCGTCCATTATATAACGGACATTCGAATAAAGTCAATGAAATCTTGTGTCTTTTACGGTTTGCGGATTTTTTTCTTGGTCCCTTGTCTGCTATAATAGGCAAATATTCCTATGGCAAAACAAGAACGAAGTGGGCGGAGAAATACTGATATTAAAGCTCCTAAAAAAACCGTGCGGGCCACCAAAGAACCTACACCTTCAGAGCCACGCATCTCCCTCTTTGAGGGGCTCTCAGACGAGACGCGCCACAGCGTGATCGCGATACTTTTTTTTGTTATCGGTATCTTTTTTTCGGTCGCACCTTTTGGCAAGGCGGGTCTCATGGGGTCGTCTATTTATGGCGGGTTTGAATACCTCCTCGGTGTCGGATACTTCATCCTCCCCCTCCTCCTCTTCCTCCTTGGTGTTTCTTTTTTTCGCGCGTCGCGACCCAACCTTGCGATGACCGCCAGCGTTGGTGCGTTCCTCTTTCTTTTTTCTACGCTCGGTCTTGTGAATATCTTTT
>MHUY01000028.1 GCA_001825115.1 Candidatus Yonathbacteria bacterium RIFOXYC2_FULL_47_9
CGCGCACCATGTACGGGCACCCACGCGCAGAAGTAGAAAAAAATATTGCGGAATGGTTTGCCTCAGGAAACGAAGAGGGAATAGGGGGTGCGGCTCAAGAAAAACGACCACCTGTTCAGGCCGTCAAAACCGAGACACAAGGGAGTACTTTTGGTACACGCCCTCGCCTGCCTGCGCAGGCAGGTGATCCACAGCAAGCTTCTGTGGTGCCCCCGGTGAGAGCTCCTGAGCCGCAACAGAAAGAAGTGGTGCGCCAACCTGAACCTCGTCGCATGCCTCCTGCCCGCGCAAGTGAAGAGGTATCCCTTAAGGTTGAGAAACCTTTTGCAAAAGCATTTCAAGCGCTTGAAAAGTCAACCACATCCGAAAAACTCCCTTTGGCAGCACTTACACAAACAAAACCAGAACGTGGAGTTACTCCACCCCTCAAGGGTAAAGGTCCCAGCGAAAGTAATTTAAATACACTCAAGTCAGCACTCGCAGGTGTTCTCAAAGAACACGAAGAGAAAAAGGAGGCACCGCGCCCTGAGCAGGCAGACCCAGAGCCCGTGCCGCAACCTCGCCAAAATTTTCCTGAGAAAAACCTAAGCGAGCAAGCAAAAGTACTTGAGCCGATACAGGAGCCGACCCCCACACCAAAACCGCCAGAACCAGAGTTCCCTAAAGGACCACGAGAGGTCCCTGAGGATGTTTTGTCTGCAATCCTCCGTGGCGAAGACTAGTATGCGAACATTTGCGCTCGTTGCAATAATATTTTTTGCGCAGGTTGCCTCCGCGCAGGTTTTTATATCAGAAATTAAATACACAGGGAATGAATGGATTGAAATCACCGCCAACGGTGATTCGACAGACCTGTCTCTTTGGAAATTTTTTGAAGGCAATACAAACCATAAACTAAAACCTATACAAGGTGGTACAACCATTGCTTCGGGCGGTTACGCGGTCATTGCAAATGACACTACTGCGTTCTTGAAAGAATACAGCGGGTTTTCTGGGATACTTTTCGATAGTTCTTTTTCACTCCTTGATACAGGAGAATCAATAAGTATTAAATCATCTGATATTAATATTGTTGACACGATTTCTTATACAGGAACAAAAGGGAGTAAAAATTCTGTTCAAAAAATCAATGGCGCTTGGAGTGAATCCATCCCAACACCAGGAGCCGCAAATGGGGAAGTGGTAAATACTTCTGCCAAAGAATCAAGTACGGTTTTGCCTCCAATTCAGACTTCAAATATTTCCTCGTACCCGGTTGAACCGCAGATTTTTACAAAAATAACGGCACAAACACAAACGGTTTCAGTGGGCGCAGCGACCACTTTTACAGCGCGCGCGTGGGGTCTCAAAAAAGAGCCGATTGAGAATGCGCGCATGGTGTGGGCATTTGGAGACGGTGCATCCGGCGAGGGTACCTCGGTAGCACACACCTATTATTATCCCGGTGAATACACCGTAATCCTCGACGCATCATCGGGATACTATGCGGCATCCGATCGCGTGCGGATTATTGCCGCTCTACCACTCGTCACCCTCCGCACTGGCGGTGATGAAGTGCGCTCGTTTGTTGTTATCGAAAACCGCGGCAATGATGAACTTAATCTTTCAGAATGGCAAGTTCATGCACAAGGTAAAACATTTATCATTCCTAAAAACACCCTCGTCGGTGCACACAAAACACTCACGCTTGCCTCTGAAATAACGGGACTCGCAACCCCAGCAGAAAGCATTGCCTCACTGCATTTTCCTAATGGTATGGTCGTGCCAGTTCAAGATACCCTTGTTCATGAAAACATAGTTCCAGCGCAGACACAGGGTAGTGAGAAATCTGTAGTAGTAAAAGAGAAAAAACAAGTACCTATAAAACAAATTCCTCCCCAAACAGCAAGTATTGCCACTGCGTTTAGCGAAATTCCTACCTCAAAAGAATCCTCTTTATGGATGTGGTACGTCGGCGTAGCTTTCCTCGCCGCATTTGCACTGCTGGGCCTTCGTTTGATGCGCACACCCACAGCATCAGACGCAATAACGGCCGACGACTTCGAGATTATCGACGAAGATGAAAACGAAAAGGACGATTTGTTTTGAGTGCCCCACGGTGGTATGATGAAACCCATGACAAAGATAAGTAGGAAAATAATTCTCGTAACCGGCGGTGCCGGATTCATTGGCTCAAATCTCATCAAGAAACTTGTACAAGACACAAGTAACAGGGTCGTTTCACTCGATAATTACTTTGCTGGTACTCGAGAAAATCATGTTGCGGGCGCTGAATATATTGAAGGGCACACAAAAGATATCGAAAAACTTATCGATTTTAGACCTGACCTCATTTATCATCTCGGAGAATATTCGCGAGTGGAAAAAAGCTTCGAAGACGTAGAGCAGGTTTGGGACCTCAATCAAACAGGCACTTTTGCGGTACTCGAGTTTGCTCGTCGTTGTGGTGCAAAACTTGTGTATGCGGGATCATCAACTAAATTTAGTGATGGTGGTCTTGGTCGCGACCAAAGTCCGTACGCATGGAGCAAGGCAAGTATGACGGAGCTGGTGAAAAATTACAGTGATTGGTTTGGGCTTAATTATGCAATCACCTACTTTTATAATGTATATGGTGTCAACGAGCGTTCGGGTTCTATGGGTACCGTAGTCGCGATTTTTAAGGAACAGTACCAGCGCGGCCTCCCTCTCGGTGTTGTTTCTCCGGGAACCCAGGAGCGTGTTTTTACACATATTGATGACATTGTCGATGGAATTTTTTTGGTGGGAGAGAAGGGTCAGGGCGATGGTTTTGGTATCGGCAGCGAGGACAAATACTCCATTCTTGACTTAGCTAACCTTTTTAAGAAGGAAGTCCTTATGCTTCCTGAGAGACAGGGGAATCGCGTGCAGGCTGTTGTTGATACTGAAAAAACCAGAGCCCTTGGATGGGCGCCACAGCGTTCACTTAAAGAAAATATCTCTCAGTTTAGACTTAATGTAAAACCTGAGCCAGCTCCTGAGAAACGGGTACTTGTTTTTACTACGACATTTCATCCAGTTTCTGGTCCAGCAGAAGAAGCGCTCTGTGAGCTTATGGCGAAGATGCCTGATGTTCATTTTGATATTATTACCGCAACACATACTAAGGAAGCGCTAGATGTTCCTTGTGTTACACCAAACGGCACTGTTTACCGTGTTGGGTTTGGGGGTAAGTTTGATAAATTTCTCTTGCCATTTTTTGGAGTATATAAGGCGGTTCAGCTTGCGAATAAGCACAAGTATCTTTTTTCTTGGTCTATCATGGCAAGCTACGGGACACTCCCCGCGCTCTTTTTGAGAAGAGGAAAACTTGTGCCACTGCTCGTTACTCTTGCTGATCAGAGTCTTTCTTGGTATGAAATTCTCTTTTTACGCTTAGTGCTTTCTCAGGCCGACCAAGTCCATACTACTACGTGGGAGCAGAACCAGAAGCTCATACCACTTGAAGCACGTATGCGTGCTCGTAAATCTCTTGGGGCAGGGGATTCTTTTGCAAATCAAATGCGCTTTGCCTATACTACTATTTTAAGAAATTTAAACAGAAGATAAGCACCTTTTTGTGCCGATGTGTTCGACCTGAAGGCCGAATATGCCTGCAAAGTAGAGCTTGACAAAAGAGGCGGTTTGTGCTATCCTTTCCACTAGAAGTCATTTGTTAATTATCTAACCAAACAACAGGAGATACACATGTACGTGACATGGATGCTTGTCGCAGCACTCGGATTCTTTGCATTGCGAATGGTTTATCAAAGATTCCCCAAAGAGCTAACCCAGAAAGAAATCGAAACAAAGATGGGGGCATTTTTTGAAAAACGTTTGCCTCTTGGGTTCCCTATCACGAGGGAGGAAATCATACAAAATGTCTTTGGTGGCTGGGACGTACCGATGATGGTCAAAGATGACGGCCATTTGGTGTATGTGAGAACAGAGGTCTTTCATAACGGTTGGTCTGCCCTCGTTTTTACCGATGGCAAACTGGATCGTGGTTTAACACCTTCAGAAATTGAAGAAAAATGTGATGCGTTCAGGGCGCGCAAGCTCCTTGAAACACCCCTCATTAAAACAAAACTTCTTGAGCAGGTGTTCAATGGGGTCAGCGTTGATGAAGCGGGGGACCTTTCCTGGTGGCCAGATCTTGACCACAGCTATGTCCTTGCTACGGCAACTCTTAGCGATGGAAAACATGTTGTTGTTGGGTATGAGGATGGTGTTTTCCTCCTCCTTTCCTCGACGAAAGGGAACTATCAAATGGTTCTCGACAACTTGTCACGGCGACCGATGCTTGAGCTTGATGATGATCATATCAACATTCACTTTGCAAAAGATCGTCAAATCCTCGCCTGGCACAACTCGACTGACCGTCAGGAATTAAGGCGTGGCTGGGATGTTGGCGGGTTTGGATGGAGTGGTACCCTTGCGTGCCAGAAGTTTGCTGAACACGGCATGTCGTGTAGTGCTGACGGGGAATAACCCGTCAGCAAAAACCTCGCATTGAGAAATGCGAGGTTTTTTATTTTTTAAATACAATTCAATTTTTGAGATCACGAATAAATGACAGTAAAGGGCGTGCCAGAATATGGTGCATCTTTGTGTTATAATCGTCTTTAATGAAAAGAATACTCATATTTTCTCTTGCATATTACCCTAACACTGTGGGTGGGGCGGAGGTGGCCCTCAAGGAGATTACGGACCGCATCGCGCCCGAGGAGATTTCATTTGATATGGTGACCTTGCGGTTTGACTCGACACTGCCAAAGTTTGAGCGTATTGGTAATGTGAATATTTATCGTATTGGCTTTGCGGCGAAGCACCCTCAGATCGGTGACCTCTCTCGCTTTCCGCTTTCATTCAATAAATACCTATTCCCATTCATTGGTTTTTTGAAAGCCCGGTCGCTTCATCGCAAAAATCCTTATGATGGCATCTGGGCGATGATGGCGAACTATGCGGGCTTTGCCGCACTCTTTTTCAAGATGCGTTTTCCGAAAGTGCCCTACCTACTCACTCTTCAAGAGGGTGATCCGATCGAATACATCAAAGAGCGTGTGCAGTCAGTATATGCACTCTTTGAAAAAATCTTTATGCGTGCTGATCTTATACAAACCATCTCCCATTACCTTGCAGGTTTTGCCCGCGACATGAGGTACACGGGTCCTCTCGAGGTGATTCCCAACGCGGTGAATGTCGCGCATTTTTCACAAACATATTCAACCGAAGAATTGTTCGCATTGAAACAAAAGCTTGGCAAGGCAACTGATGATGTGTTTGTCATTACCACGTCACGGTTAGTAAAAAAGAATGCCGTCGACGAAGTAATTCGCGCATTGCCACTTTTGGATAGGCGCGTGAAGTTCGTTGTCCTTGGTATTGGTCCCGACGAGGCGACGCTTCGTGCACTCGCCGATGAACTCAAAGTTTCTGATCGCGTGAAGTTTATGCGACAAGTAAGCCACGATGAAATGCCTAAGTATCTTGCGGTGTCGGAAATATTTATTCGTCCATCCCGTTCGGAGGGTCTCGGCAACTCGTTCCTCGAGGCGATGGCAGCAGGACTACCTGTTATTGCGACCTCGGTCGGTGGTATTCCAGATTTCCTTTTTGATCCCGAGAAAAATCCCGACCGTGAACCGACAGGACTTTTTTGTAAGGTTGATGACCCCGAAAGTATTGCCACTCAAGTAAAACGCCTCCTTGATGACTCGGCACTTCGCGCACGCCTCGTGGCGAATGGCAAAAAACTCGTTACTGAAAACTACGACTGGAACCTCATCGCCACGCAGATGCGCGAGCGCGTGTTTGCCCAGCTTTTGAAATAACATGAAAAAAATTCTTATCGCAACAGGGATTTTTCCACCGGACATTGGCGGTCCGGCGACGTACAGTAAACTCCTCGCGGATAAATTACCTGAGCGCGGGTTTGGGGTGGTAGTCGCAAACTTTGGCGAAGTGCGACGCTTGCCGAAAGTGGCGCGCCATATTGCATATTTTTTTAGTGTGCTCGCGCGAGCACGCGGATGCGATGTGGTGTACGCGCAGGACCCGGTGAGCGTGGGACTTCCCGCAATGCTTGCCGCAAAAATTCTTCGCAAAAAGTTTTA
>MHUY01000029.1:0-3320 GCA_001825115.1 Candidatus Yonathbacteria bacterium RIFOXYC2_FULL_47_9
TAAGCGCGGAGTAACCCTCCTCATTTCCGTACTTCTTTCTGCGGTGGTACTTGCGGTTGGTATGGGGGTATATCAACGCACCTATAAAGAATTGCTTTTTTCTTCATTTTGGAAACAAGCGCAAATCGCATTCGCGGCAGCAGACAGTGCGCTTGAATGTGTCTTGTATTTCCAGCTTCATCCCGCAGAGCCCCCTACTTGCTTTGGGGCTGCTGTGGCTGGGTGGGCTAACCCGAACATCCCTGCGTCCTTCCCTATAAGTACCGGAGGGGTGTGCGCAGATGTGGTTATTACTTCCAACGGTCTTAGTACTACGACGAAGGTATACGGATATAATACCTGTGTTGTCACGAACCCTCGGCGAGTACAGCGTGGCCTCGAGATCACTTATTAATTATGCGAGAACAAGAGGATACAGTACCAAAAACCAAGGTCAAAGCCGCGGAGCGTTTGGGGGTTTTGCGTACGACCATCGAAAAGCATCGATATTTATATCATGTGCTTGACCAGTCAGAGATGTCGCCCGAGGCACTTGATTCGCTCAAGCGAGAGCTAGTGATGATAGAGGAGGCGTATCCTGACCTGGTGACTCCCGACTCGCCGTCACAGCGTGTTGCCGGCAGCCCGCTCAAAGGTTTTAAAAAAGTGCAGCACACCGTCGCACAATGGTCTTTTAATGATGCATTTACCGCAGAGGATATGCGTGAGTTTGACGCACGAGTCAAAAGGTTTTTAAAAGATGCATATGGTAAGGCGGTAACACCAAGCTACACCTGTGAACTTAAAATTGATGGACTCAAAGTGGTTTTGACCTACGAACAAGGAGTGCTTGTGACCGCCGCAACGCGTGGTGATGGCACGGTGGGCGAGGATGTGACGGCGAATGTGAAAATGATCGAGTCGATACCTCTTGCTCTCCACGAGAAAGCCTCAGGTGTCTTTGAGGGTGAAGTATGGATGGCAAAGTCGACACTTGAGCGTTTGAATAAAGAGGAAACAAAAGCAGGGCGTGAACCCTTTGCAAATCCACGCAACCTCGCGGCAGGCACTATTCGTCAGCTTGATCCCGCGGTCGTTAAAGCGCGTACCCTCGATGTTTTTATTTATGATGTGAGTGCACTCGAAAGAGAGCTTCCTGAAACACAAAAGGATGAATTGAAGTTTTTACAAGACCTAGGCTTTAAGGTAAACAAACATTTTGCTGAGTGCAAAACAATAGAAGATGTTATTGCGTATTGGCAAATGTGGCAGAAAAAAGCGTCGAAAGAGGACTACTGGATAGATGGTGTCGTAGTGAAGGTGAATGAGAAAAAATATCAGGATAAGCTTGGCTATACAGGCAAGGCGCCGCGTTTTGGTATTGCCTTTAAGTTTCCTGCCGAGCAGGTAACGACCGTAGTCGAAGATATTGTACTTCAGGTTGGTCGTACGGGTGTGGTGACGCCGGTCGCGCACCTGCGCCCTGTGCGTGTGGCAGGCTCGGTGGTCTCTCGCGCAACACTCCACAACGAGGACGAGATTGCGCGCCTCAATGTGCGCATTGGCGATACCGTCATTTTGCAAAAAGCAGGGGATGTGATTCCGGACATTGTGGCGGTCGTCAAAGAGATGCGTACGGGCAAAGAAAAAAAGTTTGCGTTCCCCGAGTATGTCGAGGATTGCGGTGGCCCTATTGAGCGTATTCCTGGTCAGGCGGCATATCGCTGTGTGAACAAAAATTCTTTTGCACAAAAGAAGCGCAAGTTTTACTACTTTGTTTCCAAGAAAGGTTTTAATATGGATGGGTGTGGACCAAAAGTTATAGACGCGCTCCTTGACGCCGAGCTTATTGGTAATTTTGATGACCTGTTCACCTTGACCATAGGGGATGTGCTCACGCTTCCACGCTTTGCACAGAAATCTGCAGAAAATTTGATTGAGTCAATCGACAAAGCACGTACGGTCACCCTCGGTAAATTCTTGACCGCACTTTCGGTAGAGCATGTAGGGGAGGAGACGGCGCATGATATTGCGGATGCGTTTGGCAGTATTGAAAAAGTACGAAAAGCATCATTTGAAGATTTTAATAATGTGTATGGCGTGGGGGAGGTGGTGGCGCAGTCTCTTGCTCTTTGGTTTGCTGATGAGCATCACTCTGCCGTCCTCGAAAGGCTTCTTGCTGAGGTACGCATTGAAAACCCTAAAAAAGTTAAGACTCAAAACCAAAAGCTTGCCAGCAAAACATTTGTTCTCACGGGTACCCTCGCAGCCCTCGACCGCGATGATGCAAAAGAAAAGATTCGCGCGCTTGGTGGTGAAATTGCTGAAAGTGTTTCAAAGAAAACCTTTGCGGTGGTTGCAGGAGAAAATCCTGGTTCAAAACTCGATAAGGCACGAGCACTCGGTGTTCAGATTCTTAATGAGGCCGAGTTTTTAAAGATACTCAAATAGGGTCGCAGGTGGCGCAAAATCGTGCTATATTGGTGATATATGGCAATTGAGATAAAAGACGTTGAGCACCTTGCGAGGCTTGCACGCATTGCGGTTTCTGACAGTGAAAAAGAAGTCTTCAGGCACGATCTGGAGGAGATTTTGGCGTACGTGTCGGAGATAAAAGATGTCGCAGCAGAGCTTGGTCAGCCTGCGGTCGGGGAGCTCTATAATGTTTTGCGTGCCGATGAAGATCCGCACGAAGGGGGAGCCTTTAGTGAAGACCTCCTTGCGGCAGCACCCAAACGTGAAGGTAATCGCGTGTTCGTAAAAAAGATCCTCTAATATGGACATCAAGAACCTTACTATTAAACAAGCACACGACCTCCTCATCACAAAAAAGATGAGCGTACTTGAGCTCGCAGAAGCGGTACTCAAAGAAGCAGAAGGCTCACGCGACCTCAATGCATATCTTGAGATCTTTGATGATGTACGCGCACAGGCTGAAGTCGCACAAAAGATAATTGATGGAGGCAAGGCAACGCTCCTCACGGGTATCCCCCTTGCAATGAAGGACAATATTTTGATCAAAGGAAAGATTGCGAGCGCGTCATCGAAAATGCTTGAGCACTACCGCGCAACCTACGATGCGACGGTGACTAAAAAACTTCGTGACGCGGGGGCGATATTTATTGGTCGTACTAATATGGATGAGTTTGCTATGGGCGGCTCAACCGAGAATTCGGCATTTGGGGTGACGAAAAATCCGCACGATAAAACGCGCGTACCAGGCGGCTCATCGGGTGGTTCTGCAGCGGTCATGGCAGCTGGGGCGGCTCTTGGCGCCCTTGGTTCTGACACCGGCGGCTCCATCCGACAGCCCGCGGCGTTCTGTGGGGTCGTGGGGCTTA
>MHUY01000029.1:3331-9097 GCA_001825115.1 Candidatus Yonathbacteria bacterium RIFOXYC2_FULL_47_9
TCGCTCGATCAAATCGGACCATTTTCTAAAACAGTCGAGGATGCAAAGATTATTTTTGATGTGATAAAAGGTCATGACCCGATGGATAGTACTGCCTATCCAGACACTCTCGCGCAAGTCGAAAATAAAAAGCCGAAAATCATTGGCGTCCCCGTTGATTTTGTGCGCGCAAAAGGTGTAGACTCACGCGTACTCGAAAGTTTTGAAAAGTCTCTTGAACAATTGAAATCGGCAGGATACGAGGTCCGTGATATTTCGCTCCCGAGCCTTGCTCACGGACTCTCGGTCTACTATATTTTAATGCCCGCAGAAGTGTCGTCTAATCTTGCACGCCTCGACGGTGTGCGTTATGGCTATCATGCAGATGGAGTAAACCTCCTCGAGGATTACGAACGCTCGCGCGGGGAAGGGTTTGGTCGCGAGGTACGCCGCCGTATTCTCCTTGGCACCTATGTGCTCTCGTCGGGATACTACGATGCATATTATGGACGAGCAAACGCCGTGCGCGAGATGCTCAAACAGGATCTCGCCAAGGCATTTGAAGGTGTCGATATCATTGCGACCCCTACTACGCCGACACCGGCTTTCAAAATAGGTGAGAAATCGAGTGATCCGCTCCAGATGTATCTCGCGGACATTTTTACCGTACCTGTGAATATTGCAGGGGTTCCTGCTATTTCGGTACCTTCTGGTTTCGCTCTGGAGGACGGTGTGAAACTACCTCTCGGTATTCAATTCATCGCACCGCACTTTGGTGAAGAGGCGCTCTTTACCGTAGGACAAGATTTTGAGAGGGTGCGTGGTTTTTAATAAAATGATAATTCCATGAAAGACTTTTTTACCTGGGATGAACTTACGCGTGATCTTGCTATTATTGCTGGGCTTGGGGTTCTGATGTATATCAGTGCCAATATTGCCCCGGTGAATATTGAAACAGTAAGCTCGGGGTCATTGTTTGAAGACCTTTCGATCATTATTCAAAATAAGATCGGTGGTGTCGATGCCATGAAGTCATTTTTCTTGGGAATTGAGGGAGCCCTAGCACTCCTTGCTCTGGTATTTTTTGCTGGCTTTATTTGGATAAGTCTCCGTATGGGGGATGTTCGCCGTAAGATTCATGGTCAGTATGCGCCAATCCCTGTTGAAAAATCTGAAGCAAAAGGGTATGCAATGCAGTGGCAATTTGTGCTTGATCATACGAATTCAGAAAATCCCGCAGAGTGGAAAATCGCCATACTTGAAGCAGACAATATGCTCGATAGAATCCTTGAGGATGAGGGGTATCTTGGGGAAACCGTTGCTGATAGGCTGAAGGCGATGAGTCCATCGCGAATTGCTTCGTATGACGATCTGTGGGAGGCACACAAAGTTCGCAATCAAATAGCGCACGGTGGAGCGATCGATATGGATCTTTCGAAAAAGATGGTACGAGACACTGTTGCAAAGTTCGGCAATGCTTTCAATGACCTCGGATATCTTTAGGGCAGAATCTCGAAAATAGAATATGGGAGCAAGGGGAAAGCAAAACCTCTTGCAAAATTCCATATAGGTGGTATAGTAATGACTTATAGCGGGGTAGACCCAGTAGGTCATTCTGCTGAATGAGAAGCGGTATCGAAGAGCAGTGATAGTTCCATATCCGAGAGGGTTGTTAAGTGAAATATAGCGGGGTAGAGAAGCGGTATCTCATCAGGCTCATAACCTGAAGACGCCCGTTCGATTCGGGCCCCCGCAACAAGGACGCAAAAATGCCGGCATTCGTCGGCATTTTTGCAAAAATAGGTAAAATTGTGTATTGTGACTTTGTGCTAAGTTTTTGAAAAATTAGAATGTCGGCGTAGCTCAGTTGGTTAGAGCACATCACTCATAAAGATGAGGTCGGAGGTTCGATCCCTCCCGTCGACACCACCAAAACAATCTTGAACCTCAAGCTTGTTTTGGTGGTGTCGACGGAGTAAAGCGCCTGCGCGCTTTACGTGAGGGATCGAAAGGCGCAGTGATGTTTTTGTACTCAAAAACCACGAATGGGCCGTCTACAGGTGTCCATCATCAACGATGGACGTCGAGAGTACTTAGCGAATGAGCCGTAATCGGCGAAATCGCTTAGTAACTCGTGACCGACCCTCCAGTTTAACAAGTTCGACTTTCGGGTTTGTTATACTGTATGTTTCCTGCTAGAATGCGCAAGAAGAATATTTGCGGTCGTAGCTCAGCTGGTTAGAGCACTCGCCTGTCACGTGAGGGGTCGTGGGTTCGAGTCCCATCGACCGCGCAAATACAAAATACCCTTAGTTTTTACTAAGGGTATTTTGTATTTGCGCCTAGAGAAGCACAACAACTTCTTGTTGTGCGCTGGGGCTCGAAGCGCGGAGCGATGTTTTGCGAGCACGCAAAACCGCGAGCGGCGGGCTGCGAGTCCGACGAGTGGCGACGAGGAGGAACTTGTAGCCGAGTATCGTCCAAGACGCGAATTTGCTAATTCGCCATCGACCGCGCAAATACAAAAATCACTTAGCCTTTAATAAGGTTAGGTGATTTTTGTTGAAAAAAAAGTCAAAGTAAGGTAATCTCTACCGAGTAGCCCGTTTAAGTGTTTTTTTCGAGCAATTTGAAGAATAAGCCATTGTAGCTCAGTTGGTAGAGTGCGTCCTTGGTAAGGACGAGGTCTCCGGTTCAATCCCGGACAATGGCTCCACATGCGTTAAAGGTTTTTTGACTTTTTAACTTCGTGTGCCACCTTAGCTGTTTTGGTAGGCCCAGAATGGAGAAGGTTGCAAAAGATAATAGTGTGCCACCTTAGCTCAGTTGGCAGAGCATCTCACTCGTAACGAGAAGGTCCGCAGTTCGATTCTGCGAGGTGGCTCAAGAGAGAAAAGGACACGAGTTCGGCGAGACTGAACGCGTGTCCTTTTCTGTTATAATTACATTCATGAACAAAGAGGAGGCGAAGGCAAAAATTGGGGAGCTTGAAGCGGCGATGGGGGCTGCGGATTTTTGGTCTGACAAGGTGCGCGCACAGGCGACCATCAAAGAGATTGCCGAGCTCAAGGAGAAACTCGCCGGTGCCGGCAAATATGACCGCGGTAATGCAGTAATGACTATTTTCTCAGGTGCAGGCGGGGACGACGCTGAAGACTTTTCAGGGATGCTCGTACGTATGTATCTCAAATTTTTTGAATCACAGGGGTTCGAGGTAAAGCTACTCCACGAGAACAAAAACGATCACAACGGCTATCGTAACATTACACTCGAGGTCCACGGCAAGGGTGTATACGGCATGCTCAAGAACGAATCGGGGGTGCATCGTCTCGTTCGCATCTCGCCCTTTAACGCAAAGAAGCTTCGTCACACCTCTTTCTCGATGGTGGAGGTTATCCCTGATTTCAAGGCGCACGGCGATGACGATGTGGTGATTCCTGACGATGATATTAAAATAGAGTTTAGTCGTTCCTCGGGCCCTGGTGGGCAAAATGTGAACAAACGCGAGACGGCGGTGCGGGTGGTTCATATTCCGACGGGGATTGCCGTGCACGTGGAGACCGAGCGTTCCCAGGAGCAAAATCGCGAAAAGGCCGTGCAGATCCTCAAGGGTAAACTTTACAAAAAACAAGACGACGAGCGCAAAGCCGCCGAGAGTGGTATGTACGTCAGCAAGACCACGGAAATCGAATGGGGGAATCAAATTCGCTCATATGTCATTCATCCCTACAAAATGGTCAAAGACCACCGCACGGGTGTTGAGACGAGTAATGTGGACGCAGTCCTTGAAGAAGGGGAGCTTATGCCGTTCATCGAGGCGGAGCGGGAATTGTAGCATTTCCCTCATCGGGGAAAATTTGTTAAAATAAGGAAATGATTTATTTCGACAATGTCTCAAAGATCTACCCTGACGGTACGGTCGCCCTTGAAGGAGTTACCTTCTCGGTAAAACAGGGAGAATTTTTGTCGATTGTTGGACACTCGGGTGCGGGCAAGACAACCTTAATGAAGCTGCTCCTTGGCGAGGGTGATTGCACGAGCGGCAGTGTCTCGTTTGATTCAGTGGACATTCAAAAAGTGAAGATGAAGGATATGCCCAATTTGCGTCGTCGCATTGGCGTCATCTTTCAGGATTTTCGTCTCCTTCCCAACAAGACCGCTTATGAAAATGTTGCTTTTGCTATGGAGATCGCCGGCAAGACTGACGAGGAGATAGCGTCTGATGTACCTCACGTACTCGAACTCGTCGATCTCTCAAAGAAAATGTGGAATTTCCCTCGCCAGCTCTCGGGTGGGGAGCTTCAACGTGTGGCTATCGCTCGCGCTATCGTCAATCATCCTGACCTCATCATTGCAGACGAGCCAACGGGGAATCTTGACCCTATCAATACGTATGAGATTGTGCAGATCTTGAAAAAGATCAATGATCTCGGCACTACGGTTATTCTGACAACGCACAACAAAGGCGTTGTTGAAGCTTTGGGTAAACGAGTGATCACTATGGATCACGGTAGAGTGGTGCGTGACGACCCAAACGGAAAATACGCGTTATAGGTTTTGGTAGTGAAATAATAAGATAAAATATATATGCTCTGGATAACCATTAAAAGAATCATTAAAGCAGGCTTCGTCAATTTTTGGCGCAACGGCAGCGTCTCGCTCTCTGCAGTTTTTGTGATGGTTATCGCCCTTTTCATGATTGGTTCGACACTCCTCCTTACCGCATTTCTCGGTACAGCGCTCAAGGATCTGACCGACAAGATCGATATCAATATTTATGTTTCAGCAACGGCACCCGAGAGTTCCATTCTTGACCTTCAGGCAAAAATTGAAGCACTTCCTGAGGTAAAGGCTGTCACATACATTTCTCGTGAGCAAGCACTCGAAACATTCCGCGTGCGCCATGAAAATGATCACCGTATCATTCAAGCACTCGACGAGGTTGGTTCCAATCCACTCACTGCTGTTCTGACGGTAAAGGCAAAAGAGCCCGCACAGTACGAGGGTATCGCAAAATTCCTTGAGAACAAATCCTCGCTCGCTCCTGATTCACTCTCGATTGTTTCTAAGGTCAACTACAATGACAACAAGGTTGCGATAGAGCGTCTCTCGCGTATCATCGATGGAGTGAAAAAGCTCGGTGGTATCGTTACGGTGGTGCTCGTAGGTATCTCTATCCTCATTACCTTTAACACGATTCGCCTCGCCATCTTTATTGCTCGTGACGAGATCAGTGTCATGCGTCTCGTGGGGGGCAGCAATGAATACATTCGCGGACCATTTGTGGTTGAGGGTATGATATACGGTCTCGTGTCGGGTATGCTGACTATCATACTGTTCTACCCGATTACCTATTGGCTCAAGACCACAACTCAAGGTTTTTATGGCGGCATCGATCTTTTGCACTATTTTGTCGCCAACTTTGTACAGATATTCTTCATCATCATTCTCTCGGGTATTGTGCTGGGTGCCGTGTCGAGTTATCTGGCGGTGCGCAAGTATTTAGCAATGAGGTAATTATTCGTAGGGGGTTAATAAAACTGGAGTATGAAAAAAACACGTAAGTATATTTTTGTGGTGGGTGGAGTCATCTCGGGTGTCGGTAAGGGCATCACGACTTCATCGCTCGGCAAAATACTCCAGTCGCATGGTTATCGCGTGACCGCTATGAAGATTGACCCGTATGTGAATGTGGATGCGGGTACCATGAACCCCACCGAGCACGGCGAGGTTTTCGTTTTAAAGGATGGTGACGAGACAGATCAGGACATGGGTAACTACGAGCGC
>MHUY01000029.1:9112-11524 GCA_001825115.1 Candidatus Yonathbacteria bacterium RIFOXYC2_FULL_47_9
ACAACTATATGACGACCGGCCGCGTGTATCAGTCGGTCATCGAAAAAGAACGCGCACTCGCGTATAAGGGCAAGTGTGTGCAGGTGGTGCCCCATATTCCGTACGAGGTCATCGAGCGCATCGAGCGCGCAGGAGACAAGGCAAACGCCGAAATCGTCATCATCGAGGTTGGCGGAACCGTCGGCGAGTACGAAAACATTCTTTTTATCGAGACGGCTCGTATGCTTAAGATCAAAAGACCCGATGACGTGCTCTTTGTAATGGTCTCGTATCTTCCAACCCCTGCAAAGGTGGGCGAGATGAAGACCAAGCCGACGCAGCATGCCGTACGTGCCTTGAACAGCACCGGTATCCAGCCAGATTTTATCATCGCGCGTTCAGACGTAGCTCTTGATACAAAGCGCAAGGAAAAACTCGCGCTCTTTTGTAATATAATTTCAGAGAATGTGATTTCGGCTCCCGATGTCGATAGCGTGTACGACGTGCCGAGCAATTTTGAAAAAGATAAATTGGGGGAAAAAGTTTTGAAGCGTCTCAAACTGAAAAGCCGCGGCAAGACCGAAGGATGGAAAGAGTGGGAGAGTTTCGTCCGTAAAGCGCACAAGGCAGAAGACGAAGTGCGTATTGCAGTTGTGGGAAAATATTTTGATACCGGAGACTTTGTGCTTTCAGACTCGTACTTATCGGTCATCGAAGCACTCAAGTATTCATCAATACATCAGGGTAAAAAAGCAAAGCTCGTGTGGCTCTCTGCCACAGACTATGAAGGCAAGAATCCACCCCTTGCCGAGCTCATCGGGTTTGACGGTATTCTCGTACCAGGAGGTTTTGGTTCGCGCGGTATTGAGGGCATCTTGAATGTCATTCGTTTTGCGCGCGAGCACAAGATTCCATACTTTGGTATCTGCTACGGTATGCAACTCGCCGTCATTGAGTATGCCCGCAATGTTCTCGGCCTCAAAGATGCGACCTCGCGCGAGATCGATCCAAAATCAAAAAACCTCGTCATTGATATTATGGAGTCGCAAAAAGAACTCCTCGCGAAAGCAAAAATGGGAAACAGTATGCGTCTCGGCACTTACACTGCTGCACTCAAAAAGGGGACTGTCGCTCGTGCAGCGTACGGTGCCGACAGTGTCGACGAGCGTCATCGCCACCGCTTTGAGGTGAACAACGCGTATGTCGCAGACCTTGAAAAAGCAGGACTCGTATTTTCGGGCACCTCACCCGACGGACACTTGATGGAGATTGTCGAGCTACCTCAAGCAGAGCACCCATTCTTCCTCGGCACGCAGTTCCACCCCGAGTTTCAGGCGAACCCCCTCCGTCCACACCCTGTCTTTTCCGCGTTCATCAAAGCGTCTATTGCGCGCAGTAAGGGGAAGTAAGATTAGTCATTTTTATGGCTAGTCATGTTAACGAACGGGGGTCGCATACGACAGTCATCGAAGGTTCTAAAGATGTTTTAAAGGTCCTCAATAAGGCGGGGGCACAAGTGTCGCCTGGCGTCATTGAGGGAAACGTCAAAGCAAAAGGGCGTAGTGTAAAGCTCAAAAAGCTCAACAACGAGACGTTTGAGATGGTCGTCGTGGTGGGGAGTAGCAAACAGACCTTTAAGGTATACGGCAACGACCAAGAACGCATCACCCAGGTCATCCAGGGGCTCAAGGGGGCCGGTTGGAATGTTCAAGACACAATGGACCTATCAGGCTCCTAAAATCGCACCACATCTCCCGCGTATTGAAAATCTGCCCCGTTTTTGCTACTATCCCTAAGTACTGATTTAGTACGTAATTTGCGGGATCGTCTAATGGTAGGACACATCCCTCTGGAGGATGTTATCTTGGTTCGAATCCAGGTCCCGCAGCCGATTTTAAGTTTTTTGCAAGCGAAGCGTTCCTCTACAAAAAAGCTAAAAATCGCGTCGCAGTGTCTCGCCTAGAGACGCAAGACGTGAACTTAAGTGCCTAGAACTCCACAATGAGTTATTTTGTATACATTCTTTTTTGCGATCAGAGAACTTTTTATACAGGAAGTACTGATAATCTAGAAAGGAGAATCAAGGAGCATAAAAGCAAAAAATCATTTTATACAAAACAGTTCTCTGATATAGAACTCGTTTATCAAGAGGTGTGTAAAGATAAAAGAGAAGCTGAGAAAAGAGAGTTCCAGATAAAAGGCTGGGGTGCCGCAAAAAAGAAAGCGCTTATTGATGGCAACAAGGAACTACTTAAGAAACTAAGTAAAAGCACTGAACCTGTTGAAGTGCTGTGATATGATATGTGGTGAGCTTGTCGAACCAGTCCCGCAGCCACATAAACAAAAAAACACACCCTCGTCACGAGGGTGTGTTTTTTTGTTTATGTGGGATAAACCTGGTGAGAAAAGGGGAGCACTAATGGATAGGGTTGC
>MHUY01000029.1:11565-14967 GCA_001825115.1 Candidatus Yonathbacteria bacterium RIFOXYC2_FULL_47_9
GGTGATCGAATCTGTGTTAGAGGAGAAATCAAATCCACATCCTTTCCCGGATGGAGCGTCCTGATCCGTAAACGTTGCAAGCTCGGTAATTTGGCTTCGCGGATTGTTTACGAGCGAAAGAAAGATATAGGTAAACTGGCGTCTTTGCTCTGGCGTCTCTGCCACAAACACGAGTAAAAAGCCATGGTGCATCGGATCGTACCATGAGGCAGTGAGAGATGTTACGTCCTTTTCGGTATAAAAATCTTTTGCCGTTACTTTTCCGTGTCGGTCGTATATCGAGTAGGAACAGATATCGGAAAATGGACGAAGGTCACCCTCGGGATAGATGCACGACTTGGTTAGAAAATTCCACCAGTCATTAGATGTGCCGAGAAAGATTGCCCCCTTCGGTATCGTCCAGAGTTCTTTTACGGTGTATTTGGTAGACCCAAGAGGCTCTGCGTCATAGAGTGAGCCCTTGTCTGTGGTTATAAAAATGATTCGACTGGGATTTTGCTCGGTATCAGACGTGGCCACGATGTAGCCAATATCGACATGGGTGAAGGTGTAGCCGACGGTAACCTCGTCAGAGAGTTGCTGGTCGGGAGTGAGTTTGCATTTCTTTTCTATCAAAATGTCCGCTATTCGATGTGGGTCGAGGTTGGTGTATAGTGCATCTTGAGGGGCTTCCCACCCAGAACACAATTGTTTTCCTGCACTATTTTTAATAAGCACTAGTACACTACCGCCCTCTTGCCCTTCGGCCGTGTAGCTCCATGCGTCGTCCTTGGTGATTGGTTGCACATCGACTGGCTCAGTGCCCCATCCCATAAAAGCGCCAACCATAAAGACTATGGCAATAACCACTACGCTCCAGATCCTCCAATTAAGTTTGGTTGCTTCCATAAGAATTTCAGTATACCTTTTTTGTAGATGGTTCTCTAGATATGTCTATGTAGAAAATTTAAGACGCAGTATCATGGTACAATGAATATCAGATGATGTTTGTTTGATATTAAATTTTAACAAATAAAACTATGAATAAAGTAGCTGTTGCGGCAACGACATTGCGCATGCTCTTGGGGTGGCTGATGTTTTTTGCGGGGATCGAAAAGGTGCTTAATCCTGAATGGACAGCGCAAGGTTTTCTTTTGAGCGCAAAAACATTTCCAGATTTTTATGCGTGGTTCGCTTTGCCGATGAATACGTGGTGGGTTGATCCTATGAATGCGTGGGGCATCACCCTTGTTGGGGTGGGGCTTTTGTTGGGAGTCGCAGTGCGTCCTGCGGCTTGGGCCGGCGCTTTGTTGATGGTCCTTTATTACTTTCCGCAAAACGTCTTCCCGACCGTTCCACATGGCTATATCGTAGAGGAGCACGTTATCTATGCTGCAGCGCTCATCTTTATCGCAGTCTTTGCACCAGCACAGCATTTTGGTCTAGGAAAGATGTGTCGCCAGACACCCCTCGGCAAGTTGCCTGTTATTGGGCCGATGCTCTAGGTTATACGAAGTGGCCTTATTTTTTGGTACAATATATTTATGAGAAAAATATATATTTTTGCAGCACTCTTGGTGACCATAGTTGTCGCGGGTGCTGTCTGGGTGGGTATGAGTGGTAAAAGTGCACAACCTGTCGCGTGCACGATGGAGGCAAAACTTTGTCCTGATGGGAGTGCGGTGGGTCGTACTGGACCTAATTGTGAATTTTCAAAATGCCCAGAAGTAGTGGTACGTAAGCCGACTGAGGGGAATATTGTGCTCGGTATCGGCGAGAAAGGGAGCGTGGGAGATCTTGATATTATGATTAATACGCTTGTGGGGGATAGTCGATGCCCCGTAGATGTTCAGTGTATTTGGGCGGGGGAGTTTAAAGTGAATGTTACTTTGGCGACTGCATCGAAATCGGAAACGAGGGATATTTCTACGACAGGTACACCGTTTTTGTTTGATGGACATAGTGTATCAATCGGCTCTGTTGTTCCTGAACCGAGGAGTACTACAAAGGTTGCAATAAATGAGTACCGTATCACCTTACGCGTTGCTGTAGATTCAAAAAGAGATTTAGGGGATACAGGTACCATAACGGGGTCAGTAACACTTTCACCTACGTGCCCCGTAGAACGTATGCCACCAGACCCACAATGTGCACCAAAACCCTATCAGACAAAGGTAGAAGTATTCTCAGCCGATGGCAGTGAGTTGGTTAAATCAGCCAAGTCGGGAGTTGATGGTAGATTTGAGGTGGCGCTACCTTTTGGGGATTACAATATACAAGCAGGGGGAGGGGCTGTGCACCCAAGCTGCTCGCCGGTCGCCGTTAGTTTGCAGACCACCACCACCTCGGTTGATATTTCTTGTGATACAGGAATTCGCTAAGAATTCTGATACCTATCGAATATAAAAAAGGGGTCAGGATCCTTTTGTCGCAACAAAAAAACACCCTCACGATGAGGGTGTTTTTTTTGTTGCGCAAGTTACGCCTTCTTTAGGAAGCAGGCTTTGAGTGCGATACCTTTGACGCCATCGCCAACGCCCATGATGTGCTCGCCGTCATCCTCAAGGGTGATGTTTTTGACCTTGGTTCCTCGTTTAACGACCGATGAACTGCCTTTCACTTTTAAGTCTTTGATAACAACGACTGAGTCACCCTTGCTCAGGGTGTTGCCATTGCTGTCTTTTATCACCACTACATCATCTTCGTCTTCCATATTGTTATTATATTAGCTTCAGCGAAGGACCGACCTTCGTAAATTACTTGTGTGGTATAATTATACCAAATATTTCCCATTTTCAAAAATCACCTCACCGTCGGCGAGGACGCGGTCCACGACAGGGAAGACGTCGATGTGGAATTTACTAATATAAATCAAGGGTAAATAGTCTCTCGATATTGATTTTTTCGGCTAAATATGATATGCTTTATGAGTAACTAGTTATAAAAACTAGTGTCTATATGGCCTTTTGGGCCATTTTATATGCTCCTGGTCGCGTGTGAGCGACCTCTATGTGATTATGAAAATACTCTCAAACGACTACTTTTCAAATATCCCCGGCAAGAAACAAGTTTTTTCAGGTGGCCCTAAAAGCTTTGCGGGGGTTATTAGTAAACACATGAAAGGAAACGGGTATGTGTGGGTTTCTGTAGTACATCGATATGGTGAGACAGACGGTGTGCACGCAGAGCATATTATTGAAAACAAAAAACATGAATGGTGGGTAGTGGAAACTGCAGAGACATATATGCAGAATGAGTTCACTAATCCAAAAGAATATAAACCTCTCGCCGAGACGGGGTCTTTACTTGTGGATACACTAGAAGAGATACTTGATCGTGAGAAACCCGATCTTGTTTTTATAAACGGTTTATCTGCTTTTGTATGGGCGTTGCTCGTTGCTGCGACACATAAAAAAATTCCTG
>MHUY01000029.1:14984-17998 GCA_001825115.1 Candidatus Yonathbacteria bacterium RIFOXYC2_FULL_47_9
GTAGGGCGGGATTGCGTACGATGTATGGCATTGAGAAGGATTTTGCGCGCAAGGCAACAACGAATGTTTTTTTGAATAGTTACAGTAAAAAAGTATTTGAAAAAGAAGTGCTCGAAACTAAAAAAGGTGCAGCCGTTATTATTCCACTTCCTTGCGAAGCGCCTAAGGTTATTCCAAAAAAGAAAGTGAAGGCAACAAAGAGGGTAGAGATTGGCGTGGTTGCGCGCTGGGACAAGATAAAGAACCACAAAGCAATACTTGATCTCGCTGAATATACTCGCACGCAGGGTGCACCTTGGCGGATAAGTGCGGTGACGCAGATTCCCGATACTAACGTGCAGGCGGAGTTCAAGGGTGCGTACCGAAAGCATGTGCGCGTGTTGCCTCCGCGGTCTCCACGAGCCTTGCGCACTTTTTATCGTTCTATGGATATCATGCTCCTGCCTTCAAACTTTGATGTTTCTCCGCATGTAGTGCTCGAGGCGGCGTTTGAAGGGGTGCCAACCGTAATGTCTCCTCACGTAGGGTACGCCACTACACTCCGTAGAAATGGAGCAAGTGAGTTTGTGGTTGATTTCAAAAACATACCAAAAGCGTATAATCAAATCAGTGCGTTGATAAAAAAGAATTATCCTGCAACTCTTGTGAAAAAGTTTGCGACCGAGCACAACCCTGCCCGGGTAATGCATCAGTATGAGCAATGCTTCCTTAAGGTGGTAGGTGGGGTTATTAAAAAATAATATATGAAAATAGCACAGCTTGTTTCAAATTTGCATAACGTGTCTGCGCGCGCCAATAGCGCCATCTACTCTCATGTGGGAGGACTCTCTGACGAGCTTGTTACACGTGGGCATGAAGTAACCCTTTTTGCTTCCAAGGATTCTGTCACCAAGGCGACCTTGCGCTCAGTAGAGAACGTTGATGTAAGTTCTCCCGAAGTGACAATGCGCATGAAACAGCACTACATCCGCCTTTTGATAGCAAAATGTTATGAGGTGGCAGACAGTTTTGACATCATTCACTCTCATTTTACACTCTTGAGCTCGTTCCACGCTCGTTCCACAAAGACCCCAACCATTATCTCTGTGCATAGTCCTATTGATGATGAAATCAAACCTATTCTTGCTGAGTACAAGAATTTGAAATACGTCTCCTTTTCTCTCGCACAACGCAAGTTGATGCCCGAATTGAACTGGTATGCGAATGTTTATCACGGCGTGGATACCAATATGTTTACGTTCAAGGATGAGCCTAAAAATTATGTGCTATACCTTGGGCGCGTAACTAGTGACAAAGGACTACACCTTGCTATTGAGGCTGCAAAAAAAGCAGAGATGCCACTATGGATTTGTGGAGCATCATATCCAGCGGAAGGGTATTGGCATGCAGAAGTTGAAAAACATATCGATGGAGTGAACGTGCGGTACTTGGGCACTAAAGGTCTTGAGGAGAAAATAGAATTTTTGCAAAACGCAAAAGCACTCATATTCCCAAGTCAGTGCGATGAGGTTTTTGGGTACTCTATGATTGAAGCGATGTCTTGCGGTACGCCGGTCATTGGATGGAACAGGGGCTCTGTTCCTGAAATCATCAAACATGGAAAAACTGGTTTTGTGGTAAATAGTGTGGATGAAATGGTTGCGGCAATCAAAAATATTTCAACCATATCTCGCGCTGACTGCCGCAATCGCGCGGAACAGTTCTTTAGTATTTCAAAAATGGTTACTGGTTACGAGCGTATCTATCGACGATTGCTTGAGGAGGAAAAATTTCGCGCGGACAAGCAGGCGTAAGTACCTGCGAAGGACTACCTGCGAAGGACCGACCTTCGCAAAAAAGTTTTGTGGTGTAATTTTTACACCAAATACTTCCCGTTTTCAAAAATCACGGCACCATCGGCGAGGACACGGTCTACTACGGGGAAGACATCGATGTGGAACTTTGCCTTGTGGGCGGTGATGCCTTCCTTTTTATAGACGCTGTGCTTTTCACCTAAAGAGAAGTGGAGGCCGACAAGGCGCTCAAAGGCGGTGATGTCTTGCATATAGCGTTCGCGGGTGATGGCGCGATTGAGACCAAAGCCGATCTCGCGCACGAGCGGGCGCTCAAACTCTTTTATGTTTTCAATAATTTTTCCGAATGATTCTGGGGCATCGTCCTGCCAGCCGACGATAAGGCCCTCTTTTACATCCACACGAAACGGTGTGTGCATATTGATGGAAAAGTCACTCCCTGCGTAGGCGTATATCATAAACGAGCCGTTCATTTGCGTGAAGTCTGCGCACTCGGTAAAGACTTCGCCAATGGGGAAGGTGCCACCAATGTTTTCCATGCCGGCATAGTCACCGATGTTAAGTTTCGGAGAGAGGACCCCGCCCGTGACGACAAGCTCGGCGCCACCTGCTTGAATGCGGAGCTCTTTGATGTGCTCGAGCTTTGCTTTGAGTTTGGGGCCGACGCCGCGATACCAGTCGATATCGTATTCGAGAGCGTTGACATACACACCCCAGATATCTTCGGTGTTGCGATGGAGGTGCAGGTGCTCGATGACTTTGAGTTTCTTGTTAAAGAGGTGGAGGCGAATGCGAAATGCATCGAGAAGGAAGTTTGAGGACTGGATGAGGACTACGAGGTCGCCGGGCTGCATGGCGTCGAATGCGGCGATGACATCCTCTTTGTTCGTTGTATCAAAGTCGATGAATCGCGCGTCGGGGAGGGCAGCACGGTAGGCGGCGGTCAAAATATCAGTGAGGCCGTAACGCGTGTCATACACCACGAGCGCTTTCGAATCAGCAGATTCAGGGCTTGGCCCGGAACTTGATCGGTGCTCTATCGCGAGATTGATGATGTCCGTAACATTTCTTGTCGCAAGGGCGAGTAAATCTTTGTTCATATATAGAGCCTAGCCCAAAACCACAAAAATTCAAAATGTTGGTATAATGAGGGTATGATAAAAAGATACATTAATTACCTCAAAGACAATCCGCAAGGATACTGGTTTAAGCGCAAGTGTT
>MHUY01000029.1:18395-22087 GCA_001825115.1 Candidatus Yonathbacteria bacterium RIFOXYC2_FULL_47_9
CGGTAATCCAGCTCGCACCAAAGCGTTTGAGGGAGAAAGGGCGCGAGTAACTTCGCAAAGTTTTCTTGCCGTCGGTCACGAGGAAGTATTCGTGAAAGTATGAAAGGGCGAGCTCGCGCACGGTTTTGTAAATAGGGTCGCGATAGCGAAGGACGGCGTGGTTGGTTTTACTGATGGCACCCCAGTAGCCATTCTTTTTGTAGAGGGCGACGACATGATCAGAGTCAATTTCGATATCAAATGTTTTGAGGTCAAGAAGAAGAGGCCTCTCGCCCTGGAGCCAGAGCGCTGTCGCTGCAATGAGTGCGCCCTCGATGCAATGCGCTTTTTGCGCACGGAGCGCCATACGCGGGGAAAGGCAGGTACCCCCGTTTTTCTCATGGTTTTGCGGGAGCGCATCCAGATAGTCCTGAATTTTTTGTGGCGTGGAAAGTCTTTTCAGTACCGCGAGCTCTTCTTTAGATAGACCGAACATATATACAGTATGACAGATTGCTGCTCTATACAAAAGGAGTGCCACTCGAAATCTCGACTTATTTTAGGTACAATATTACCTATGAAGAAAATATACATTGTTGCAGCTGCGGTTTTGTTGATAGGGGGAGTGTATACGGTCTCTCGAACAGAAATTTTTGCACCACAAATTGTCCCGCATGCCACGGGGGAGCACACCTATGTGAATGAGCGTTATGGTATATCATTTGCATACCCACAAAGTTACGTAATAACTGAGGCTGAACGAGGGGACGGACACCGAGGACATTATGTCGTTATGTTGGTGAAACAAGAAGATGCGGCACCTCGAGAAAATAGCGAAGGGCCGGTTGCTATTGTGTTTGATATTTATCAAAACAATCTCGACCAGCAGACGCTTCGTGGCTGGATTGAGGGCTCAGGCGATTCGAATTATAAATTATCGAATGATACACACATAGCGACACGCGTTGGTGGTGTTGAGGCTATTGCGTATCATTGGTCGGGGCTCTATGAAGCAACAACGACGGCCTTTCTTCATAATGATAATGTCGTCGCTGTTTCGGTGACCTATATCAACCCCGAGGATACACAGATTGCGGTGTATGAGGATATTTTGAGATCGATTCATTTGCTTGCGCCAAACTCACCCAGATAATACGAGAATGCTTCTGTGGGTCTTATAAAATAGTAATACCCCTACTGTTTGTGCATATTTTATTAGCGACGTAGAGCGAGAGAAATGGAAAAGTAATCTTTTCCATTTTCGAGTCGAGGAGCTAATATAGGACCCTGCGGTCTCTGCCGCAGGGTCCTATATTGTGATATAATTACCACAGTTAATTAATGGGTAAATAAATATATTCACTATGTTGAAATTTGCAAAGTTTATGGCAAAGCCATTGGGAAGGATTGTTCGTATCGTTGCAGGCGCTGCAATCATTATAGGGGGAAGTAAGATGGGTAGCACCGCAGGTACGGTGGTGATGGTCGTTGGCGCCATTCCATTCTTTGCAGGAGCACTCAACCTTTGTATGATTGCGCCGTTCATCGGCGTGCCCTTCAAGGGGAAAGATATTTTGGCATTACCTGACGCAGAATAGGTATAACAAAAGAAAAGCGCTCAAGGGAACTCCTTGGGCGCTTTTCTTTTGCAAGTTGAAAGGAGTATACTTCATATATTAGCAACGGTATTTTTTAATAAAAAACATATGTTCAATCTACAAGGGAAAGTCGCGTTAGTGACGGGCGCACGCAGAGGTATGGGCAAGACGCATGCGCTCGCCCTCGCTGCACAGGGCGCAAAGGTTGTCATCACCGATATTGATGTTAATGAGTGTGAGCTTGTGGCTGATGAAGTACGTGCTCAAGGTGGGGAGACGATGTGCTTCAAGCTTGATGTTTCAAACAAAGCAGAGGTAGAAAAAGTTTTTGATGAAGTCATCGAGAAATATGGACGCCTTGATATTCTCGTGAATAATGCTGGCATCTATTCGTCAAAACCATTTCTCGAAATGACAGAAGAAGAATGGGATAGAACTATTGATATTAATCTAAAAGGGGAGTTCCTTTGCGCACAGCGAGCTGCAAAAGAAATGGCGAAAAATAAATGGGGGCGCATCATTAATATCGCTTCGGTCGCATCTGGTGGGGTCGGAGTCGGTATTGCGGGGGGTGCACACTACACAGCATCAAAGGGCGGTATTATTGGTATGAGCGAAACTCTCGCTGTCGAGCTTGCGCCGCTCGGTATAACCGTGAATGTTATTGGGCCAGGGGCTATTGATACGCCGATGGTAGGTGCAGCAAATCTCCCCAAAGAAGTGATGGATGTGATGCTTGCCGGCGTACCTATGAAGCGCATGGGTCGTCCTGAAGAAATTTCTGCTGCGGTAGTATTTCTTGCCTCTGATGAAGCAAGCTATGTGACTGGAGCGACATTGTATGTCGATGGTGGCTGGCTTGCAGCGTAAGTAAATAAAAGGTCGTCCTTTTTATTGATACTGTTTTATGAAAAGTGTTTTGCATAGAGCGAACGAACGCGGGGAGGCTGAGCATGGATGGCTTCACACGCGATTTAGTTTTAGTTTCGCTGATTGGTATGACCCCGAGCGTATGGGCTTTGGGGCCCTTCGGGTGCTCAATGACGATGTAATTGAACCGCATCAGGGGTTTGGAATGCATCCTCATGCAAACATGGAGATTATTACCATTGTTAAAAAGGGTGCAGTTTCGCACGAGGATAGTATGGGGAATAAATATGCAGTACCCGCAGGTGACATCCAGGTAATGTCGGCGGGGTCAGGAGTAACTCATGCGGAATTTAATAAAGGTGATGAACAGCTCGCACTATTCCAAATATGGATCACCCCACGAGTCATATGGCTCCCGCCGCATTATTCACAGCAGTCACTTGGGTCTATCCAGAAGAACGAAATTGAACTCCTTGTGTCCGGTGACCCCAATGATGATGCCTTATTCATCAATCAAGACGCGTACGTATTCCGCGCTCTGTGTGATGGGGGAAAGACCCTCACGTACGCCCTCAGGCAGCCAGGGAACGGCGTATATATTTTTGTAGTAAAAGGAAGTATTCGTGTCGATGGTACTGACTTGGGTGCCCGTGACGCTCTCGGTGTATGGGACACCGATAAGGTTGAGATAATAACGCAAAGCCCCGCAGAACTCCTTGTTTTCGAGGTTCCCAGAGAATAACCCTTTGCCTTTTTGGGAAAATGAGGTATGGTGGGAGGATTATGGCACAAGCAGGCGATGTGGTAATTCGATTTGAAAATGTCTCGTTTGAGTACGGACACAACAAACCTATTTTGGAAGAGGTTTCTTTTCCTGTGCGTCGCGGATCAAAATTGACCCTGATGGGACAGAATGGTGCAGGAAAATCTACTATATTTGGTGTCATTACTGGCGACCTCAAGCCTGAGGATGGTGATGTACATATTGCACGCGGGGTTTCTATTGCCATCTCGCGTCAGGTTATTCCGCGCGATCAGCTGGAACTCACCGTGAGGGAATTTTTTGAAAAATGTTTTCCTAAAAAAGTGTACGACATCGACCCAAGGATCGATGAAGTGCTCGAGGTGGTAAACCTCAAGGGTCATGAAAAGCTACACGACCGCATCATTAAATCGTTTTCGGGTGGACAGCAGGCGCGCCTCCTCCTCGCTTCGGCGCTCATTCAGAGTCCTGATGTGCTTCTC
>MHUY01000029.1:22103-22446 GCA_001825115.1 Candidatus Yonathbacteria bacterium RIFOXYC2_FULL_47_9
TCTCGACAAGGCAGGTATTGCGCACCTTACTGACTTTCTCAAAAAATACGAAAAGACTTGCATCGTCATTTCGCACGATGCGGACTTCTTGAACTCGTTTACCGAGGGCGTGCTCTATTTGAATATTCATACACGCAAAATCGAACAGTTCGTCGGTAACTATTTTGATGTGGTAAAGCAGATTACGGCGCAGATTGAAAAGGAGAACATGAAGAACGCGCAGCTTGCCAAAGAGATTCAGGCGAACAAAGACAAAGCAAACTTCTTTGCGATGAAGGGTGGACAGATGCGTATGGTCGCAAAGCGTATGCGCGAAAAGGCAGAGGAGATGGAAGAAGCAAAG
>MHUY01000029.1:22472-22581 GCA_001825115.1 Candidatus Yonathbacteria bacterium RIFOXYC2_FULL_47_9
CATTCGAGGTTTCGTGATTCCTTCGCAACCTGAACTCACGGGTGAACTCCTTCACATCTCGTCGTTTACCGTACTTAAAAATCATCAGCCCGTAGAACGCACCGCCAAG
>MHUY01000029.1:22693-24605 GCA_001825115.1 Candidatus Yonathbacteria bacterium RIFOXYC2_FULL_47_9
CAGTCTGTCGATGGCAAGCTTGATGAGGAGCGTATGCGCTCGGTTGCAGCAAGCTTCCTTATTACCTCTGATGTCATTCATACCAAGATCGGTAGTCTTTCCGAAGGACAGAAGGGTCTGGTAGCTTTTGCCCAGCTCGTGCTTGAGCGTCCTGGCCTCCTCATCCTTGATGAACCGACGAACCATATCAACTTCCGTCATTTGCCCGTCATTGCGAAAGCTCTCGATCAATACGAAGGTGCGATGATCCTCGTTTCCCATGTTCCTGAATTCGTAAAACAAATTCGCATCGACGAGGTGCTCGATCTTGAGAAAAATTAGGCGCAGTTGACAATGAGGCGAGGGAGGCGTACGCTTTTTGTAGAACTTCCCTAAGGAGAGAATCATGGAACAGCAGACCGGTTCTTCGGAGGACTTTTTCAATTATTGGTCAAATCTTGCAAAGACGGACCCTGAGCGTTTTGAAAAGGAACGAAAGGAGGCCATTGAGGCAGTTATTTTAGAGGCCCCTGAACATCTTCATCAACGACTGCGCGGACTCCAATGGCAGATCGATATGGAGCGAAGTCGTGCTAGTGACCCTCTCTCGGCGTGTGTTCGTTTGAACAAAATGATGGTGGATTATGTGTTTTCCGATGAAGGGTTGCCTCGTATAGCAAGTTTGTTTGTGGAGGTGAGGGAAGAATTTTCTCATTTGGAAAGCAAACTGTCTTCATTGGCAAAATAAAACAATTGAATCAATTCAACCCCAGCCATTCGTGGCTGGGGTTTTTGTATCGAGTCGTACAAAAAGGTATACTTAACACTATATGGATATCTTTGCTCACGGGCTATGGGCGGCAGCAGCGGCAAAAGGAGTGAATCAAGCACAAGACAAGCGCCGGATCAATGTATGGGCGGCGATGCTCTGGGGTGTGTTCCCGGACCTATTTGCTTTCTCTATACCGTTTCTGTGGCTCCTCTGGTCGTTTGTGTTTGGCGATCTGAGCCTTGCAAATTTTCATCCCGACCAAACACCAGTCGGTGAGCCAATAGGGCGTGACTCGGTTTGGGTGTTCCAACTTTCCTCTGCACTGTACAACATAAGTCATAGTCTCATTATCTTCTCGGTAGTGTTCTTGGGGGTGTGGGCATATTTCAAACAAGCCCGCCTCGAGCTTATTGGGTGGCTTCTGCATATCATTATTGATGTGCCAACGCATACATATGCGTTTTATCCAACCCCGGTATTTTGGCCACTCTTTGATTGGAAGTTTGACGGTTTTGCGTGGGGGCAGCCATGGTTTATGCTTCTTAATTATTCGCTCCTGCTCCTTGCTCTGGCGGTTTTGTGGAAAGGTCACTTAAGAATAAAAAACAAATAATGAAGCAAACTAAGATAGCAAGAGGGTTTACGCTCATAGAACTTTTGGTAGTGATTGCAATCATTGGGGTTCTTGCGTCAGTCATTCTCGCGTCGCTTAACACCGCACGTGCTAAAGCAAAAACCGCCAAGGCAACTTCCGAGCTTCGCAATCTGCGTAACGCAATAGCATCCCTTGAAGACGATACCGGGAAATGGCCCAACGGATGCCCTGTATCACAGGTAGCGACTGGTTCAGGGAATGAAGTCAGTTTTGCTTCGGCGCAGGCCGGCATTATTTCACAGCCGACAGCGGGTGGGTCTGGGTCATGCGTATGGACAGCAGCCGAGGTTGCAAGATGGAGAGGTCCTTATATGCCCACCGCCGTTGATCCGTGGGGGAACCCGTACTGGTTTGATAGTGACTACTATCCGCGTCAGGATTGCGGTGATCCGTCAGCCGCTGCGATTATTGCTGTAGAATCACATGGACCCAACGGCACAGGAGGAGCACAATCTGGTGGTTCTTATGACTGTGACGATATTTATATAAAGATATAAGGGTATTTT
>MHUY01000030.1:0-5791 GCA_001825115.1 Candidatus Yonathbacteria bacterium RIFOXYC2_FULL_47_9
CTCACCCTACCAAAAATAAGGGCCTAAGTGTTAACACACTTAGGCCCAATATTTGGTGCGCGATCCAGGACTCGAACCTGGGACCTCGTCATTATCAGTGACGCGCTCTAACCACCTGAGCTAATCGCGCTTTCTAGCACTTGGAGAATATACCAGAAAACCTCCTATTTCGCAATGGTTCCAGGTATCTGCTATGATGGGGGATATGAACGAGATGGACTACAAAACTTTTTTTAAAGACAAAAAGATCACCATGCTGGGTCTCGGGCTTTTGGGGCGTGGGGTCAATGTGGCAAAGTTTCTTGCAGAGCTCGGTGCGGAGTTGACCATTACTGATCTTAAGGATACTCAAGCGCTCGCCCCTTCGCTCAAACAACTCACTAAGTTTAAAAACATTCGCTATGTGCTCGGGGAACACGATCTCGAGGACTTTAAAAATTGCGATATGGTCATCAAGGCCGCAGGAGTGCCGCTTGGTTCTCCGTACATCGCCGAGGCGAAGAAGAATGATATTCCTGTTGAGATGGATGCGTCACTGTTTGCAAAGTTCACACCCGCAACGATTGTCGGCGTAACGGGGACGCGTGGTAAGTCGACGGTGACCCATCTTTTGAAACATATACTCGATATTGCGTATCCAGGACATGTTTTTGTTGGCGGTAATGTGCGTGGTATGGCAACGCTCCCGCTCCTTAAAAAAATAAAGATAGGGGATGTGGTAATCCTCGAATTGGACTCATGGCAAATGCAGGGATTTGGCGATGCCAAGATTTCTCCGCACATTTCAGTCTTTACGAATTTTCTCCCTGATCACCTGAACTACTACAAGGGGAACATGAAGAAATATTTTGACGACAAGGCAAATATTTTTAAATACCAAAACGAAGATGGCGCGCTAATTGTGGGCGATCAGGCGGCAAAGGAAATTACCGAGCTGTTTAAAGGAAAAATAAAAAGTATTGTGTTGGTGGCACGAAAAAATATCGTACCAAAAACATGGAAGATAAAAATTCCGGGGGAGCACAATCGAGCGAATATTGCCTGCGCTATGGCTGTGTGTCAGGAGCTTGATCTCGATCTGCAAACAATCAAAAAAGGAGTTGAGAGTTTTGTGGGTGTGCCAGGACGCCTGGAGCTTGTTCGTACGGTTGGTGGGGTGAAATACTACAACGATACCACTGCCACGACACCAGACGGCAACAGGGTGGCACTGACGGCACTTAAAGAGAAAGAGGGGAAGAACATCGTGCTCATTGCAGGTGGCGCTGACAAAGAGCTCGACTACACCGACATGGCAAAGCTTGTCCACAAGACGGTAAAAGGACTCGTACTCATCGAGGGTGCCGCAACAGAAAAACTCCTTGACCTCATTCCTAAAAAAACTTCGTACCCTGTTTTTATTGTTGGTTCAATGAAGGACGCCCTTCGACAAGCTCAGGACTGCGCCCAAAAAGGGGACACCATACTTCTCTCTCCGGGGGCGGCAAGTTTTGGTGTCTTTAAAAATGAATTTGATCGTGGTGATCAGTTTGTAAAATTTGTGAAGAATCTATGAGTGAAGCATTTCTCAGTAATATCAAAGCCGCACACTTCATAGGTATTGGTGGAATCGGTGTGTCGGCTGTTGCACGCATGATGCTCGAGCGGGGAGTGAGCGTGAGTGGTTCAGACCGTGCACCATCGTTAGTAACCGAAAAACTCACCGCACTCGGCGCGCATATTTTTTTCGGGCATGATGCAGCACACCTGCCCGAGGATGCAAGCATTGTCGTGTATTCTCCTGCGATACCCGACGAAAATCCCGAGCTGCGCGCTGCGCGCGAGAGGGAAGTACCAACCTATTCATATCCTGAGGCGCTCGGTATGATATCGCGCGGTATGCGCACGGTTGCTATTGCAGGTACGCACGGCAAGACTACCACAACCGCAATGATTGCCGATGTGCTCGTAGGTGCACATCAGAGTCCAACGGTCATTGTAGGGAGTCTGCTTAAAAAAACGGGTTCAAATTTTATTGCCGGCACGAGTGATATTTTTGTCGTCGAGGCGTGCGAGTACAAGCGTTCTTTTTTGAATCTGTCGCCAGAGATTTTGGTTATTACCAATATCGACAACGATCACCTCGACTATTACGGATCTATTGAGGGGATACAAACGGCATTCGCCGAGCTTGTTCAAAAAGTTCCCGCGTCGGGGGCTGTTGTATGCAATCCCAATGACCCTCTCGTAGCACCCGTGCTTGCGAAAGCAGTTGCGCATATCGTTGATTACACAAAGGAAAATCTTAATACAGAACTCGCTGTTTCAGGGGAGCATAATATTAAAAACGCAAAAGCGGCGCTTGTGGTAGCGCGGCTGTTGGACGTCGAAGAAGGGGAGGCAGTGAGCTTTCTTGCAAAGTTCGAAGGTACCTGGCGACGCATGGAGAACAAGGGGGTCACTGCTTCGGGTTCGCTGGTGTACGATGATTACGCGCATCACCCTACAGAGATAAAAGCAACTCTTCAGGGGTTTCGCGCAAAGTATCCGGAAGGGAACATTCGTGTCGTGTTTCAACCGCACTTATACTCGCGCACCAAGCTTTTGCTTGATGATTTTGCTCAAAGTTTTGGTGACGCGAATGAAGTGATTGTCGCATCGATTTACGCAGCGCGCGAGGCGAGTGACCCGACTGTTACTGCAGAGATTCTTGCGCAGCGCATTATGGATGAACAAAAGACCCCAGGGCTTCGCGTATGGGCGATGATTGATTTTATAACCATTGAAAATTACCTCCGCGAAACCGAGGCAAAAGGTGATATTATAGTCACCATGGGCGCAGGGGATATTCATAAAATAGGGGAAGCACTTATTAAATAATTTATGGCAACACTTTTTGTTATCGGCACACCGATCGGCAACCTCGAGGATATTACCTTGCGTGCTTTGCGGGTACTCAAGGAGGTTGACCTCGTTTTGTGTGAAGACACGCGGATGACCGCGCGCTTGTTTTCAAAATACGACATCGCGACACCAAAGATGAGCTACCATGCGCAGTCAAAGCTCTCAAAGTCAGATAAAATTTTGGCACTCCTTGAAGAAGGGAAAAACCTTGCGCTGGTATCAGATGCGGGGACGCCATGCATTTCAGATCCCGGTTCGCTTCTTCTTGCACAGGTGCGCGAGAAGTTTGGTGACGCGGTTGTCATCGTGCCTATCCCCGGACCGTCAGCACTCATTACAGCCCTCTCAGCGGCAGGTATTTCGGTTGCAGAGTTCACATTCCTTGGGTTTCTTCCGCACAAAAAAGGTCGCGAGACACTCTTTAAAGAGATTGCCGCATCCTCACGTGTGATGGCATTCTATGAATCGCCACATCGTATTGAAAAAGCACTCGAGTCGCTTGAGAAATTCTGTGGAGCCGATCGCGGCGTCATTGTCGCACGCGAGCTCACCAAGATTCATGAAGAATTTGTGCGGGGTACGGCCACAGAAGTACGCGCGCATTTTACCCAAAACCCCGATCGTGTGCGCGGCGAATTTGTCGTGATCGTGGAGGGTAGAATATAGTATTTTGAATACGGAATCTAGGCAACTCTCTATTCTATATTCTAACTTCCATATTCTGCCCAATTTGGTACACTAGGCATATGTCAAAGCATACAGCAATAATTTTTCTCGGTATTTTAGTGATCGTGGTTGCCGCATCAGGTTTTCCTCCATTTTTGCGCACAACCCTCCTCGTCCTTTCTGGGTTAGGTGTTGTAGTAATCGGATACCTTTCTTCGGTTACCTATTGCAGTAACTGCAAAAAACTCATCGACGAAGCAGATCAGGCGCTTCCTCTTCCTCCTGAAGACACGACCATAACCTCATGAATCGCAAGCACAAGAATTTTTTAATGGCGGGAACATTTGCAGTCGGATCATTTTCCGTCTTTTATTTTATGCCGATGCTTTTTTCGGTTGACTACACAGCGGGACAACAAGAGAAGCAACAAGAGGGACAAGTCAAAGCAGAAAAAAAGGTTGCACAGGTTGGAGGAGAGATGTCGACCTCTGCTGTTGTAGAAAAACCAGCTATCGTCAAGCCCGAGATTGTGGTGACACACATAGATACCCCTCAACCACTCAAGGGTGTTTATATGAGTGCGTGTTATGCGTCTACGCCATCGCTACGCGCAAAAATGGTAAAGATGATTGACGACACGGAGCTCAACGCCGTTGTGATCGATGTCAAAGACTACACGGGAACTATCGCTTATGAGCCTACCGATCCCAAGCTTACGGACACTCAGGGGACTGGATGTCGTGTGAAAGACATGCAGGCATTTGTTGCATCGCTTCATGAAAAAGGTATTTATGCTATCGCGCGCGTTACCGTATTTCAGGATCCGTACTATACCAAGGCGCACCCCGAGCTCGCAGTCAAGCGTGCCTCAGACGGTGGTGTTTGGAAAGACCGCAAAGGTCTAGCCTTTATTGATGTTTCCGCAAAACCATACTGGGAGTATATTGCAGCGCTCGCACACGACGCCTATTCGGTAGGGTTCGATGAGATAAACTTCGATTACATTCGTTTTCCTTCGGACGGCAATATGAAGGACATCGCGTACCCGTGGACAAAGAACACTCCTAAAGCCGTTGCCCTTGAAAATTTCTTTTCATACTTGAGTCAGGAGGTAAAACCATCAGGTGCGGTCATCTCCGTCGACCTCTTTGGTATGACGACAACTAACACCGACGACCTAAACATTGGACAGGTCCTTGAACGCGCGATGCCGTATTTTGATTACGTGATGCCGATGGTATATCCCTCGCACTACCCGCCCAATTTTAACGGCTGGAAAAATCCCAACACTCACGTCTACGACCTTATCAAGTTTGTAATGACACGAGGGGCCGATCGTGCGGCAGCAGATATTACAACCGTTGAACACTTTGGTGGCGTGCGGGTGGGTACCACAACGCCAGTGGTCTACACAAAAGATGTTTACCCGCGTGACAAGATGCGCCCATGGCTTCAAGATTTTGATTACGGTGGCAATTACGGCCCTGTCGAGGTTCGCGCGCAAATCAAAGCAACATACGATTCGGGACTCTCTAGTTGGGTACTTTGGGATCCTTCAAACAAGTACACTCCGTCAGCACTCAATCCGTCATAAACAAAAAATCGCGCATGGTGCGCGATTTTTTGTTTGTGTCGAGATGTGCTTGTGATATACTTTTTGTATCATGAATGAAAATATTTCCACCGATGGTTCACCAAAGAAAAACAATATTGTTAAGTACGCACCAATAGTTTTTAGTGTGGTTGTCTTTGTCGTACTATTCACTGCCATCTTTCTAAATATGAAACCTGCGAGGACAGCCCTCGAGACAAAACTCGATCCCCAAGAAGAGCTAATGCTCCAGGAGCAGATAGCACCGCTCATTAAAGCAGGGGATATGAAAGCCTGCGACCAGGTACAAAACGATATGTACAAAAAGGTCTGCATCAACAATATCGCTTTACAGAAAGCAGAGGAGACTAAAGATATTTCTTTCTGCCAATATCTCGACAACGAGCTCATTTCGAGAGAGAGCTGTGAGCGCCAAGTAATCTCTCAAAAATCCATAGAAAGAGAAGACAGGAGCATTTGCCGCGAGACCCAAAACGAAACATTGCAGAAGGAGTGCGAAGGCTCCTACTTTTTCGGACTAGCACAAAAGAAACAGGATCCGAAACTCTGTGACCAAGATACCGACACCACACAAGCAAACCAGTGTTGGAATGTATATCACACCCAGAGTATGATGAACCCCACATCGGA
>MHUY01000030.1:5810-7602 GCA_001825115.1 Candidatus Yonathbacteria bacterium RIFOXYC2_FULL_47_9
GTGCGACAATCGCTCCCGCGATTAAGCGGGGCGATACTCAAAAGCTTGCCGAAGCCTGCCAGGCCAAGAAATCCGACGTTTTCAACATGGTCTGTATGATGGCACTCCAGCAGGGAGGAGTACCAGGAGTGGACCGGGTGACACAGGCACCATAGACTATTCGTCAACTACTATCATGAAAAAACAATTTGAAAATATGCACTGGGTAAAAAAGCTTCTCTCCATGTTTGTGTTCGCGGTGCTCTGCATGACCTCATCTCACGCATATGCGGCAGATGGGGATCTGGTATGGAGAACCAACATCTCTTCATCGCTTGGCGGCGCTCCCTATGGCGGCGTCACGGTCGATTCAACTGGAGTATATCTTGCAGGGTATTATTTTTCTAGTATTTACTTCGGTGATTGGTATGTTGAAAAGAGAACTCTGGACGGAGGGGCTCTCATTTGGCAAAAGAAAACTTTTCTTGATAATGGCGTACCAGTAGATATCGCTGCGGACTTGACAGGGGTATATACTACGGGACCGGTTAGCTATGGTGGATCACAACGAACCGAAAAACGTTCTTTGCTCAATGGAAATATCATCTGGGAAAAAACAGATGATTACATTAATCCCAGTTGGGTGAATTTTGCTAGTGAAAATTATGGTAATCATGGCATTGCGGTAAATGATTCAGGCGTGTATGTTGTATCTGATGAGGCTTCTTTGGGGACAACTTCAGTGTGGGATCCTACCTGGGGGCAGATGATGAATGTAAGTAATTCACAGTGGGGTATTGTAAAACGCTCCCCTATTACCGGTGGCATTCTCTGGGCGAAGACAAGTAATCCAAGTGTTGGCAAGGATACTGTTCACAAGGTTGCCGTGGATAATTCGGGTGTATATATCGTAGGAGAGCAATTTGTAAGCCTTGGTTTTTATTATACCGACACACAGTGGCGTATTGAAAAACATTCCCCTGCTACCGGCGACCTTCTTTGGGTGCAGACAATAAATCATTCCATTTATGGTGACGCCCCTTTAGGTGTCGTCGTGGACGGTTCAGGAGTATATATCGCAGGTACCGCTGGTTCTAATTGGCGTATCGAAAAACGTTCATTGAACGCCGGTAATATCTTGTGGCAAAAAGAAATACCCCCTCCGAACATTTATTGGGGTGTTGCCCGAGATATCGCTATCAACAGTTCAGGTGTCTATATTGTCGGTTCGGATACTTACGCGAATGCTGGAAATATGAATTGGCGGACTGAAAAGCGCTCATTGAGTACTGGTGACCTCATTTGGCAAAAAATAATTCCAGAAGGTATTTCTAGTGCTGCCTTTGGTGTGGCCGCTAATGCTTCGGCAATATATACGGTTGGATGGTCTACTGTGCCTGGGTCCCAATGGTTCCCTTTGGAAAAACGTGAAAGTACTCCCCCTGCATCCCCCTGCACTCTCCCCTGGGGAGGCACCATTACCAGTGGTAACTCAACCACCGCATATCAAACCCCCTCGGTAATATCACCCGCAACCTGCACCCCACAAACCCGCACCTGTACCAACGGTACCCTGAGTGGCACCTACACCAGCCAGAGTTGCGTGGTAAGTGCTGTACCCCCTACCGTCACACTCCAACCATTTGTTCCTTCAACAATCACGGTTGGTCAATCGTCAACAATTTCTGTCAGCTCCACAAACGCCACTGCTTGCTCTGGGGTTGGTATTTGGAATGGGAATCTTGGTGGTACCTCTATCGTAAATGCAAGTACTGGTCCGATGAACACTCCGGGCACATACAACCAGACCGTT
>MHUY01000030.1:7649-7751 GCA_001825115.1 Candidatus Yonathbacteria bacterium RIFOXYC2_FULL_47_9
AATCGTAACTCTTGCCCCCTGCACTCTCCCCTGGGGAGGCACCATTACCAGTGGTAACTCAACCACCGCATATCAAACCCCCTCGGTAATATCACCCGCAAC
>MHUY01000031.1:0-5385 GCA_001825115.1 Candidatus Yonathbacteria bacterium RIFOXYC2_FULL_47_9
GGCACCCTCATCACCGCGCGTCTCGCCCTCGATTACAACAGAAATGTATTCGCTGTTCCTGGCTCAATTTTCTCCGCGCCGTCAAAAGGCACCAACAAACTCATTCGCCAAGGTGCAACACCAATCACCAGCGCCCAAGATCTCCTCGAGGAGCTCGGCCTCATCGAACCCGCGGGGTTTAACTCCGACATCAAGCAAGATCCTCTCGACCTCACCCTTTATACTCCCGAAGAACAGGCGGTCCTCATACTATTAGATGAGCCCATGTCCCGTGAGGACATCGTCGCTACCGTCTCCCTTCCTGCGCCAACCACTCTTTCTACCCTCACTATTCTTGAGATCAAGGGTATAATTTACGAAAAAATGGGAAGGATATCCCGTATTTAATAGGGTTTTTGTCGTTTTTGGGGTTTTGTGCTATAGTACTTTGTGCACAAAACTGTGCGCACATTGTTCTTTCACCACAACAAGAAAGGTATTTATGATGGTATCGTTTCAGAAACCGCATCACCCTCCTGTCAATGTAATCAAACAAGGGATGAACGATGGATATGCTCCGTCAATTCGCACGACCTTGAAGCTTGGGGGAAACCTCTGCTCGTACTTGAACAGACAAGACATCAAAACCGTTCGAGCCCTGGCCCTCCTGAGTGAGAAAAAGGTACGCGAAATATTGTCGCATCGCGACGATCCCGACAACGATCTGGCGTGTATCGAAGAAGCTCTGAAAAACGTTGGCCTCAAGCTGGGAATGACGCGCGAAGAATTCAAGCACTACAAGAAAGCGTCATAACAATAAACACCTACTACAACACCCGCTCGCGGGTGTTTTGCATTTTAGGGCCACCAGAAAACTTGCATTACCTGGAAAAATGTAGCATGATTAAAAAGGGTTCATTGCAACAAAATAGGGGGATGCATCATGAGTATTCGTCGAGGACTTTTTATCATCGGGATTATTGTGTTGCTTTCATTGTTCACGGGCGTCGCGACTACGCTTAAGGAGTCACGGGGTCCAGCGCACGAACAAAAGTTTCTTCTCTTTGCGGCGCCAAGTAGCGTCTTTCAAGATATCATTTGGGATGTCTCGAAAGACAACCACATCAAAGCAACCTTCATCTCGCGCGCAGGAGAAAAGCCTGATGTGTTTTTGAAAAAGATAAATCAATATATCACTGATCGAGAATTTCGCACGATCGACTATTCAGCAGTTACTGAGATAGTGCGGGAAGAAGAAGTCTCGAAAAACGGATATAAAGGTAAGAGTCTTTTCCATTACCTGGGTTGTACGGTAGTGTTTGACACACAAGCAATCAAGAAGAAGCCTGTTTCCGGGACACCAAAACCTCGAGCAAGCACCAAGCAAGTTCCGTTTACCATACCTGAAGAAAAGGCTCGCTTCATGATGTGATGTTTTTCTTACTCATACTGCCACCTACCTGGCAGTATTTTTTTTGCACAATTATTCATGTGAGGCGCTATTTATAGAACAAAACGAACCAATAGTACCCTGTACGTACACCAGAGCCAGTCTCCATTCCCCTATTTTCAATTTGCAAAATATACTACTATATAGTACTACTGTAGCTTAATGGCAACCAAATCATACAAACTCCTCATTGTCGAGTCGCCCTCAAAAGCAAAGACAATTGGCAAATACCTTGGCGATGACTACATCGTCAAGGCGAGCGTTGGGCATGTTCGCGACCTTCCTAAGAGCAATAAAAAAGCTATCGATATCCCCGGTGGCTTTGTTCCTTTTTATGAGATATCAAAAGGAAAAGCCGAGGTGGTGAGCGAGATCGATAGCCTCGCCAAAAAGGCAAGCGAAGTCCTCCTCGCAACCGACCCCGACCGTGAAGGAGAGGCTATCGCGTGGCACATCAAAGAAGCTTGTGGTTTGAAGAAACCCCAGCGTATCGTTTTTCACGAGATCACCAAAGGTGCTATCGAAGAGGCGCTCAAGCATCCCCGCAAGATCGATGAAAATCTGCGTATCGCTCAGGAGGCACGTCGCGTCCTCGACCGTCTCGTAGGCTACGATCTCTCGGGTCTCATTTGGAAAAAGGTTCGCTACGGCCTTTCTGCTGGCCGCGTGCAGTCTCCTGCTCTCCGTATCATCATGGAGCGTGAGCGTGAGATTCGCGCATTCATTCCCGAGGCGTACTGGACGCTCACCGCAAAAGTAAAAACGCAGGGTAACGCCGAGCTCGAGCTTTCTTGTACTGAAGAACCGCGCGATGAATTGATCGTAAAAAATATTTTAAAGGTTGGTCGTGCCAACCAGTGGGTCGTACGCGAAGTAAAAGAGAGCGAGGTCAGTCGCACGCCAAAGGCACCATTCATCACTTCTACCCTACAACAAGCAGGCTCCTCGCGCTTCGGCTTTGCACCGTCACGCACCATGGGTATCGCACAAAAGCTCTACGAAAAAGGCTTCATCACCTACATGCGTACCGACAGCACCGTGCTTTCGCTCGATGCACAAAAGGCTGCTATCGCCGAGATTACCAAGCGCTACGGTGCAGCATCTGCAGAGGCGCGTGTATTTAAAACAAAAAGCAAAAATGCTCAGGAAGCGCACGAGGCTATTCGCCCTACTGACATGAGCAAGGACAACCTTGGCATCAATCCTGAGGAGCAAAAACTTTACAAACTTATTTGGGCGCGCACCATCGCATCACAGATGATCGATGCAAAACTTGCCCGCACAACGATTCTCGCCAATGTCCGCGAAAATCTCATACCAAACTTTTCGGTCACGGGTTCGCGCGTCATTCTCCCTGGCTGGCTCGCAGCCGACCCTGACTCACGCGGTGAAGACGTAGAGCTTCCAAAAGTTTCCCAGGGTGAGCCTCTCATCCTCCTCAGTCTTACTGACGAGGCCAAGTTTACCGAGCCACCATCACGCTACTCTGAAGCAGGGCTCGTAAAGGAACTCGAGAAACGCGACATTGGTCGTCCGTCTACCTATGCGTCTATTATCAAGACCATCATCGATCGCGGCTATGTTATTAAAGACGGCAAGGCCCTCAAGCCTACTGACACCGGTGATGTGGTGAGCTCGTTCCTCGAAGAGAACTTTGCAAACTACATCTCGGACACGTTTACGGCAGAGATGGAAAACAAACTCGATGACATCGCGAACGGTGAACGCGATTATGTTAAGACCCTTAAAGAATTTTACGGACCTTTTACAAAAGAAGTAAAAGCAAAGGACAAACTCGACAAGATTACCACTCTAGGCGACGCTGACCCAGAGCACAAGTGCCCCAAGTGCAATAGCTCAATGATCATCAAGCTTGGTCGCACCGGCAAATTCCTCTCGTGTAAAAAATATCCCGACTGCGACGGCGCACGCACGATCGACGGTACCGAGCTTGCGGGGCCGCGCGACACAGGAGAGCTTTGTCCAAAGTGTGGCAAGGCAAACCTTGTTGAACGCGAAGGGCGCTTTGGGCGCTTCATCGCCTGCGGCAGCTATCCCAAATGTAAGCACATCAAAAAAGACGATACTGCGGCGCTCCTGAATCACACCGGTATCCCCTGCCCTGTCTGCAAGAAAGGTTTTATGACCGAGCGCAAAGGTCGCTTTGGTATTTTTTATAGTTGTACTGACTACCCTGACTGCAAGTACGCGATCAAGGCAAAACCCACCGGCAATTTCTGCACCTACCCTAAAGCCGACGGCACAACCCCTTGTGGCGCACTCATGATGGAAGGCACAAAAACGATCCCCGAGCGTTGCTCTGATAAGCTTTGTCCTAACCATAATCCACATAAATTGGTAAAGTAAAGATGGCAGTATGCAGCCTGCGCTGCATACGCAAATAGTTTTTGTGAGACGGAGCGATGTCGAGCGAGCACGCGAGACCGCGAGTCGGGGTCGCAGAAATTTGCGAGCGACGGCGAGTAAATTATCTGTGACCAAAAACAATCCCAGAACGTTGTTCGGATAAAACTTGTCCAAACCATAACCCACATAAACTCAATAAGCCAGAGTAAGTTTCGACTTGCGTCTACTTTGATTTTGTGGCAGAGTACGCACAGCAAGCAACACCGTTGCGACTGATCCAGCAGAACTGGAATCGTAGTACCTTCAAAAAGGAACAGCTATCATGGCCGATAGAACCCCCTTGCCCTCGCAAGAAATCCCTGGTTGGTATATTAAATTTCAATCAGATGTTCTTCAGCAATTACCTCGCCCAGAAGACGGGATGGACAAAATCACGGCACTTAGGTGGGACAGGAATCAGCGAGCACTTAAACAAAACTTGAGCTCGCTCGTCACTCCGCCCAAAACTAACTTGAGTGATGGTCGCTTGGGAATCATTCACACCTTTGATATCTTTGTGCCTGACAACATCGACGAGTTGGTGAAAAAACAATCCGGAGGAACCGCAAGAATAATTCCCGACCTCAAGATTGGTCAAAAGATAAAAGTTGATATCATGATGAACGGATGGGGTATATCGACAAGAAACTGTATTAATTATCTCAAAGGTGAAGATGCGTTACTTCTTGGGGAGTTAGGGGCCATGCTCGTCCTCAAACAAGCACTGAAAGAACCCTTAGGTTGTACCTGGACGGCCTCTTTTAGCGAAGAGAACGCCCCCGGCTTGTCTCATAAAAAAGACTACCTTGTGCCGGGAATTATTGGGCCCGCCTATACCAATTACGCGTACAAACCTAGAATGCTGGTGGATCTCGAGAAAGAGGGGCTATCTTTCTTTTTTGCTTTCCATGACGCCAGTTAAGTAAGGCATTATCCTTCGAAGCCCCGCAGAATATCGCGGGGCTTTTATTTTACCCGGAGTGTCCCGAGTTGACGAAAGTATAAAAAATTGTATCATCGTCCTTAGAGAGCCCTGTTCTACAATCAACCAAAGGAGGCCACCATGTGCCGAATACTACCCTCAATACTGTTTAAGAAATTCGATGAAAAAGTACTTGCTGGAATTGTTGGGATCTATGCCGATGCTGCAGGCATCAAAGACCCCTGCGCAACAACCATCGACCCTCGGCATGACATGAGCGATATTCTGCAGGAGTTGAGTGATCTTCACAATTGCTGTGAATTTCGCTTCGGCTCCTCGATAACGGTCCATTCAAAGCTTTTTTTGCACCCCGTAGTCAAGAGAGACGGCCTGCATGTAGCGTTCGATTTTGACCCCAATACAGCAGATGATGCCCAGCCACGCGCAGTAGCCATGCGAGAAGATTTTCACAAAAAAACTTGGAAGTATCTGGCCACCCTTATCACCAATTAAACAAGCCTCACCGACCCACATGCGACCTACGCACGTGGGTCGTTTGCTTTTCACCCCTTCTTCATCTACTATGAAGTATATGGCTCATCCTCCCTATCCCAGCGCAAAAGAGATC
>MHUY01000031.1:5396-7451 GCA_001825115.1 Candidatus Yonathbacteria bacterium RIFOXYC2_FULL_47_9
TCGCAGAAAAGTCCCATGAAGGGCAGAAACGCTACTCAGGCGAGCCGTATTTCAACCACGTAGCGCATGTAGGGCACACCCTCGCAGGCATTTATGTCGATGCAACCACCATCGCTGCAGGACTCCTCCATGACACAATCGAGGATGCCGATGTTCCACCAAAAACTATTGAACAGGAGTTTAGTAAGGAAGTGCGCATCCTTGTTGAAGGGGTCACCAAACTGGGCAAACTCAAATATCGGGGCGTCGAGCGTCACGTAGAGAGTCTTCGAAAATTCTTCATCGCCGTATCTCAGGATATTCGTGTCCTCTTGATCAAACTTGCTGACCGCCTCCACAACATTCAAACCCTCGAGCACGTACCCGAAGCAAAACGCAAACGTATCGCTCTCGAAACTCTCGAAATACACTCACGCCTCGCTGATCGTTTTGGTATGGGTAAATGGAAAAGTATTTTTGAGGATGCAGCATTCCCTTATGCCTACCCCGAAGACTATGAAAAAGTACTTGCTATCATAAAAAAGAAGCGTGTTGTTGATGAGAAATACGCCGAAAAAATTCACCACTCTCTCCAAAGAGAGCTCGTAGATAACGGCATCAAAACAGCGAAAGTAGACTACCGTGTTAAAACGCTTTACAGTCTCTGGCACAAACTTGCGCGCAAGGATATGGACGCCGATAAAGTCTACGATATTCTTGCCGTGCGCGTCATCGTGAAGTCGATCGATGACTGCTACAAAGCACTCGGTATCATCCACAAACACTGGCGTCCCGTCCCTGGTCGTGTCAAAGACTATATCGCCGTACCAAAACCAAACGGTTATCGCTCACTCCACACCACGATCTTCCGCGGTGACGGCGGTATCATTGAAATACAGATCCGTACACCCGAAATGCATGAAGAGGCACAATATGGTATTGCTTCACACCTGGCTTACAAAGAAAAAGGTGTTGAGGGCGGCGATCTCGAAAAGAATACGGCATGGCTCAAGGAGGTTGCCAAATGGCAAAGCGACGTTGCCAAGTCTGATGAGTTTCTCGAGAACCTTAAGATGGACTTTTTTCGCGAACGCGTGTTTGTCTTTACCCCAAAGGGCGACATCATCGACCTTCCCGAAGAATCTACTCCTATAGATTTTGCATACGCAATCCACTCTGATATTGGCAACCATATTGCCGGCACCAAGATAAACGGCAAACTCGTCTCGCTCGACACCAAACTCAAAAACGGTGATATTGTCGATATCGAGACCAAAGACAGCGCAACACCCAAGCGCAAGTGGCTCGACTACGCAAAGACCACGATGGCAAAACGCCACATCAAATCCTACCTCGATAAAACGAGCACGATGGACATACTTGCACAAAAGTTTTTTGGAAAAAAATAGAAAAAAAGGACCGACCTTTATTTAAATAAAGGTCGGTCTTTTTTTAAGGTGCCAATACTAAAGTGAAAAGTTCTTTACGTTGTAGAGATCTTCTTCGGGCTCCTCCATCACCTTTTCGTCATCAGCTTCGGCAAGCTCTCCAGGAGCGGCAGGCTGTGCTGCTTCTTCTGCGGTTTCACCAAGAGGTATTTCTGCTACCGGCGCAATGCCTTTTGTTTCTAGTTCTGCATGCAGGCGCTTAAGGAAGTTGCGTACATCGTCGTGCGAGAAAAAGTCGATGACTATCTTGCCGCCCACTTCGCGCTTTTCAATCTGCACGCGGGTGCCAAGACGCTCGGTGAGCTCCTGTTCAAACTCCATGATTTCGGGATCAAAACCACGCTCTGGCTTACGGACCTTGTCCACGGCAATACGACGAGCAATACGCTCTGCTTCACGCACATTGAGCTTCTTGAAGATAATCTCCTTGAAAAGTGTCATCTGTTCTTCTTTGCGGTCGTTCAACATGAGGAGTGGGCGTGAGTGACCTTCGTTGATACGACGCTCTGAAAGTGCAGTAAGCATTTCCTCAGGAAGACCCAAGAGACGCAACGTGTTTGAAACATACTCGCGACTCTTGCCAACTTTTTGTGCGATTTGCACATGCTTGAAACCAAAGTCGTCAACG
>MHUY01000032.1 GCA_001825115.1 Candidatus Yonathbacteria bacterium RIFOXYC2_FULL_47_9
AACAGATTCAGTTCTTGAGGCGCTCATCCTTGAGGCGCACCTGATCAAAAAATATCAGCCACTCTATAATACAAAAGAAAAGGACAACAAAAGTTTCAACTATGTGATCATCACCAAAGAAGACTTTCCGCGTGTACTCACCATGCGCGGACGAGAGCTCGAAACCGGGGCGCACCATATAAAATATTCCTTTGGGCCATTTCCTCAAGGAAGTGTGCTCCGCGAAGCACTTGGTCTTGTGCGCAAGATCTTTCCCTTTCGCGACAAATGTAAGCCAGGAGCAGGGAAGCCGTGCTTTAACGCGCAATTAGGGCTTTGCCCAGGAGTATGTGCCGATACGGTGTCACGAACAGAATATGGGAAAACTATTCAACGTATCAAATTTTTCTTCGAAGGGAAGAAGCAAACACTCCTTCGCAGCATCGAACGTGACATGAACCGCGCCGCCAAGGAACTTCATTTTGAAGAAGCTGCTCGCCTCAAAAAAACACTTTTTGCGCTCACCCACATTCAAGACATTGCCCTTCTAAAAGATTCCCCGAGGACCGCCCTCGGGGAATCGGATAGAGGAGGAGACTTTCGTATTGAGGCGTACGACGTGGCGCACATTTCTGGCACCAGCACCGTTGGTGTTATGGTTGTGTTGGAGGATGGCGAAGTAAAGAAAAGCGACTATCGAAAATTTAAGATCAAGGAGGCAACGAATGACGACAACGCCGCCCTTCGCGAGATGCTCGAGCGTCGTTTTTCACACACCGAATGGCCAATGCCAAAACTCATCGTCGTTGATGGGGGCAAAGCGCAGGTTAATACCGCACAAAAAGCACTCACTGAGTGGGGTTTGGGAATTCCTGTTGTAGGCGTCGTAAAAGACGAACACCACCGCCCGCGTGAGATCATTGGCGATGCTCGCGCGCGTACTGCTCACGACCGCGCAATCCTTGTTGCCAACAGTGAGGCACATCGCTTTGCCATTACTTACCACCGCACCGTAAGAGGGAAGACAATGAAGCGTCCTACCAAATAAATACGAAACAGCCCAGGCACTTACCTGGGCTGTTTATTTCATAAACCTAGTACCCTAAATTTACTAATTGAACATTTCGTCTACCACGGCTTTCACATCACCACCATCTGCCTTTCCGGCAAGATCTTTCATAATGATACCGGTGAGTTGGCCGGCCTTTGCCTTGTCGGTAACGCCAAGTTCTGCTTTTTTTGCGAGGGCAATCACTTTGATCTCATCGCGTGACATGAGGGTAGGGAGGTAGGAATCGAGAATCGCGAGTTCTGCTTGTTCGCTCTCAGCAAGCTCGGGGCGACCCCCTTTTACAAACTGTTCAATAGAGTCCTTGCGTTGATTGGAGAGGCGTTTAATGACCTTGAGGACCCCTGCATCATCAAGGATGTCCTGGGGAGTTTTGCCGGTTGCAACGAGTTCGTTCATAAAGGCTGAAACCATATTGCGCACAACAGAAAGACGTACGGTGTCCTTGGCAAGCATTGCCGCTTTTATCTCGCCCTTGATTTGTTCATGTAGTGACATAATGAAATATATTTAAAAATATCCTTACATTATATAGATTTTGAGGCATATCGTCCACATTGACTTTTTATGCAAATATGCTATAATCTCGTTGGTAATGAAATTTAAGTTCTTTTGCTAACCTGATCAATTCAAAGGAGGCGACGATGCCCCGGATAACCCTACGAGAAGCGAACGCAAAAATTAAAGTTCTCGAGCGACGCATCAAACACCTCGAGCGCCTGACGACCCATGACTCCCTTACAGAATTGCTGAACAGGAGGGGAATGGATGAAGCACTCGCACGGTATTTTTCGATCTTGTCTCGCGACACCTGTGGGAAGAACAACTTCGCTATACTCAACCTTGACCTGGATCGCTTCAAAGGTATCAATGATACATACGGTCACCAAATCGGTGATGCGGTCATTAAATTCTTTGCAGAGACCCTTGTCGAGACATTGCGAAGCTACGACATTGCTGTTCGCCTTGGTGGTGATGAGTTTGTCGTCATTCTGCCTGAGTGTAACTTTGAGCAAGCGGAGCGTGTCAAAGCAAAGATCAAAGATACCTTAGCAGCAAACCCGTTCACCCTCGGCGCATTAACGCTTAGTTTGCGTACTTCGATAGGGGTCGCAACGGCGCTCAATCTCGAGAACCAAGAAGTTCGCTCACTTGAAACGATTCTCGACCTGGCAGATAAAGCCATGTATGAGGATAAGAAAAATGGTCGCTCACAAAGAAACCCCTAATAGGGAAACACCCGCAAGCTGTCAGCAATGACAGCTTGTTTTTTTGTTTTTCTTTTACTCATCGCTGTAGTAGAATAGGGGAATGGAACAAGAAATTTTAAATCGCCTCGCTGTGCAAGAAGAGTTTTTGCAGAATATATATGTTTCCGTAGAAAAGACTCGCAAGTACTTTATGTGGACACTCATTTCGAGTATTGTCTTGTTCGCGCTCCCTCTCATTGGACTCCTTTTTGCGGTCCCTATGCTTTTATCAACACTAGGGTCTGCATACGGAATGTAATATGTCACCAATTCTCCTTGTACTCATCGGGCTTGCCATCGGCGCCGTCATCGCATTCGTTATTTTTACCTTGATGAAAAAAGGTTCATCTGCGTCGACCCCAGAACCCCAAAGCGACTCGCTTCTCCTTATTCAAAACCAGATTGGTAATTTCCAGTCACAGTTGAGCGACTTTATGCGGACCGTCGACGCCAAGGTTGGTTCATCGAACAAAGAAATGCAGCAAGCGGTGCATATGCAATTTAGCGAGTCGCAAAAACTCATCCGCGAGATCAACGAGCAAGTCGAGCGCAACCTGAGCAATGTTGCCAAGGAGATGACCGCTGCAAACGAGACTTCGAAACAAGTCCTCACCATCGCCGACCAACTCCAGAACCTTGAGAAAGTCCTCAAGCACCAGAAACAGCGCGGCAATCTCGGTGAAGCAGCGCTTGAGCTCATACTTTCAAATATTCTTCCCCCAACCGCTTACAAGCTTCAACACCAGTTCAAGAACGGGGAAGCCGTCGATGCGGTCATTTTGACCAAGGATGGCATGATCCCTGTTGATGCAAAATTCTCGCTCGACAACTACAACCGCATCATCAATGAGACGGATGAGACACGCAAAGAGGAACTCGAAAAAGATTTTAGAAATGACCTCAAGAAGCGTATCGACGAAACGGCAAAATATGTACGCCCCGAGGAGGGGACACTGCCCTTCGCCTTTATGTTCATTCCCGCTGAGGGTATTTACTATGACCTCCTCATCAACGAGGTGGGCGCAGTCAAGGTAAACACACGCAGTCTCATCGACTATGCATCAAATGAAAAGCGGGTGATTATCGTCTCGCCAACAACCTTTTCGGCATACCTGCAGTCGGTGCTCTATGGTTTCCGGGCGTTCAAGATAGAGGAGTCCGCACAGCTCATCATCGGTCGTGTAGAGGAGCTCCGCAAGCACCTAACTGCCTACGAGGAGTATATGAAAAAACTTGGCAACGCTCTCGGTACCACCGTCAACCACTACACCGCGGCCTACAAAGAGCTCAAGAAAGTCGACAAGGATGTGGTCAAAATAACTGGTGAAACTGCCGGCATTGACCCGCTCCTTATCGAAAAGCCACAGATGGAAGATTAAAGAAAAAACACCCCGTCAGACCGATGGGGTGTTTTAGTAAAAAAGAACCGGAAGCGTAAGAATGCGCTTCCGGTTGGGCTATGGAGGGCCCTAATCCTGCAAACCTTGCGGTAAGAGGGAGCGTTTTCTGCTCAGACCGTACCGTCACCGCAAGGTGTGACAAGAAGGTTTTTCTGACAAACACGAAGCCTCAGGGAGAAGGCCTGCCATTGCTGGCGAAAACGGCTTGCAAAGAAAGACCCACCTACAAGGTAACAAGAAAGGCTTGTTTTGTCAAGTATTTCTTGTTACTTGGGGGTTGCCACGCTTTAAAAGTGTCCAACCCCTTGCTTTTTCTTTATTATCGTGTAGAATACAGGAACTATGAATTTTGCAGTAATACAGACAGGTGGCAAGCAGTACAAGGTCGCTCCAGGCGAGTCTCTCATTATCGAGAAGCTCCCTGGCGAACTTAAAGCTGGAGACAAGATTGTTTTCGATCAGGTTCTCCTTGTGAATGATGGTTCAAAGACGCTTGTAGGTGCCCCTGTGGTTCCTGGCGCAACCGTCGAAGCAACACTCGAAGAAGAGGGTCGCGGAAAAAAGGTTATCGTCATTCGTTACCGCCAAAAGAGTCGCTACTTCAAGAAAAACGGCCATCGCCAACCTTTCATGAAAGTAAAGATCTCAGCGATTAAGTAGATCGCAAATCTCCAAAGAAAAAACCGGCATTACTGTCGGTTTTTTAATTGCTTATTTTTCTTCAGTCAATCAGTGTGATGCGACCGCCTTCTGGCGCACAACTGGAATCACCGAGGGGCGTTAGTTCTTCTCGTTCTTTCTCCTGCTTTGCTTTATTATTTTCGCAAAATTCTTCATAAGAATCGTCGAGACTAAGCAAAGGTTCAAAGCTAAAGAACTTTTTAAAAAACTCTTTTAGGTTCATATTCCCTCCTTTTATTCACAAGAGTTAGGCACAAGGACTGCTACAATTAGCCTAGCACACCAGGGGACACTCTTCAATGCTGAGTGAACCCTCTCCTACGATTTTGACTCACTAAAGAGAAAACCGGCATTACTGCCGGTTTTTTATTTTGTGATGATTGCGATTAATCAGAGCACCCAGCACCGCCGCCAACTCGTGACTGAATGACACAACCTGCTGTACCTGAAGACTCCATGCTATCGTAAAATGCTTTTGTCTTAGGACTGATAGGTTTTTGCATTGTGTTCACCATGAGCTTTGTTTCGTGTGCCCCTCCTTTATCGTAAGGAAGAAACTTCAGAGGTGTTCCGCATCCACAATCACAAATTTCATCTTTCTTTGGATTGTTTTTAAAAAGTGACTTAAACCATTCAAACATAATCGCTCTCCTTTTCATTTGGAACCTATGTACAAATACTACTGTTCAAAGACTAGCACAATAAAGAGGGAAATCAACT
>MHUY01000033.1:0-135 GCA_001825115.1 Candidatus Yonathbacteria bacterium RIFOXYC2_FULL_47_9
GTTATTTCGGCTGATTCTCGGCAAGTATACACAGGTCTCGACATTGGCACGGGCAAGGCCACTAAACGCGAAATGCGTGGGGTGCCACACCACCTTCTCGACGTAATGAACCCTAAGCGCACGATGTCGGTCGTT
>MHUY01000033.1:162-1012 GCA_001825115.1 Candidatus Yonathbacteria bacterium RIFOXYC2_FULL_47_9
ATCCGCGATATTTTAAAACGCGGCAAGGTTCCTATCATTTGTGGTGGTACTGGTCTGTACATCGATGCCGTACTCACCAGCGCGTCGTTCCCTGCCGTTCCGCCCAACGCTACCTTACGCCGTACATTAGCAAAACTTTCGACTACAGAGCTTTTTGAAAAATTAAGCGCGCTTGACCCTGAGCGCGCAGAAAATATTGACGCTAAAAATCCGCACCGCCTCGTTCGTGCTATTGAGATAGCGACAGCGCTTGGCAGCGTCCCCTCGCGCACACCTGCAACACCACGTTACGATGCCCTGACTATCGGCCTCACGCTCCCTCGAGAAAAACTAGGGGAACGCATCCACGCACGCCTCCTTGCACGTATGCGTCGTGGCATGGTCGCCGAAGTAACGCGTCTTCGCGTCGAAGGAATCTCATGGAAACGCCTGGAAGCGCTTGGTTTAGAATATCGCTTTCTTGCACAATTCCTCCAAGGAAAACTACAAAAGGATGAAATGTTGCGTGACCTTGAAACTGCTATTAGAAATTATGCCAAGCGCCAGATGGTATGGTTCAAGCGAGACAAAAACATTCATTGGCTTGCACCAAACGACACAGAAAAAACCCTCGTCACTGTTGATAATTTTCTAAACGACCGCGCATAAAAAAACCCCAGCTAAGCTACTGGGGTTTTAGTGGACACCACATATTCGGGCGGGATTACAAACACATGAAAATGATTACCTACAATTTCAAGAATTACCAGAATACGACCTCTTTCTCTGTCCTCGAGCAGCCTAGATGCTAAGAGCTCCCTCTTTTTTTTATCTACTCCTAAAAGGGAGATGTCGATCGTGGCTCCCGTCA
>MHUY01000033.1:1030-4148 GCA_001825115.1 Candidatus Yonathbacteria bacterium RIFOXYC2_FULL_47_9
GTGGCGAGCTCGACAGCATAACCACAAGCCCATGAACATGCAACATGTCTCGCCCGTGGTACGTTATCTTTGATCTGCACCAAAGACGACTCCAAAGAAACAAGTTTTTCGCCCTCATCGATAACGATCTCATTGAGGTCTTGGTATCGCTTAAGCCCCATTCCGTCGGCGGCACAATTTTCTTGCGCGAGCTTTTCAGGACTGCCTTTGAGTGATGTACCTTTTTGAGAATTCCTGATGTACGCAAGCATCGCAGAGACACCCTCTTTTTCTGCAATTGCTATACAGTGGGCATATTCCACATTCGCGCGATCCTTTCGCTCTTTGTCAGTTGGCCTTTTTGCCGCAAACGCTTGCGAAGAAATGAGTGCTGCGCCTAAAAGTAGGACCGTTACCCGAAACAAACGAATGGTATTCATAGCACACCCCCAAGTAAAAAACTTTCTATCTTTAGAATAGCATGTAATCTCGTAATAAAAAAGACGCCAAGTAGGTGTCTTTTTTATTACTTTAATTGCGGGCCCACGAGGAATTTCTCCCTCAACTCTCACCTCGTCGCCACTCGGTTCGGTCTGGGCACCGCCTCGCGGTTTCGCAAGGTTGCTCAACAACGCTCCGGCGTTCGAATCCTCGTGGACCTCGCAGTGACAAAAGAAAAAAAACGCTTTCGCGTTTTTTTCTGTCTCTGCGGGCCCACGAGGATTCGAACCTCGGTCAACGGTTTTGGAGACCGCTATTCTACCACTGAACTATAGGCCCAACCTATTTCGGTCTTACAGGTCGGAGTATAGCAAAATAAGGAGTAAAAGCAAAAGCCCCGCGAGGGGCTTTTGCAAAAGGGGCTACTTCTTTGCCTCTTTGTGTGTCGTATGCTTGTGGCACCACTTACAAAATTTATCGAGCTCGATCTTGCGCTCAACAAGTTTTTTGTTCTTGCGTGTCCAGTAATTCACGCGTTTGCAGGTCTTGCAGGCGAGTTTTATCAATTGGTCTTGTGACATAGTTTCCCTATCCTACTACACCTTGTCAAAAAACGCAACCATAGGGCTTATTAAAAGAAAACAGGGGTTTTGAAGCCCCTGTTGCTACCATTCGATACTTTTTCGGTTTTTAAGAACATCTTGACGAAGCTGCGAAAGTACACTTCTTGCCTTAATAAGAATATCTTCAAAAGAATCTCGCTCCCGTATGACAATGATGCCAATAAATTTATTGCGACGATAATGTCTACCCTTCACAAAATGAGCTGCTCCCGCTTCAGAACTCTTGATCTGGAGAAAAAGTTTCCCCACGTCTGTTGTTTCTATGATGGCGTCTTTTCCTTCCCATCTGTCCTCTTTAAACGAGGGACGTTTGGCACGGAGGAACCATCTCGGCATATCCGCCGACGCAGACGTCCTCATTGCTTCAAAAAACCTGTCCTCCGTATTTCTTCCTCGACAAAGACTGATGTCCTTTAAAGCTCGTGTGACGACATTCATCGTAAACCCCCTTTCTTGAAAGTTTAGAACTCTCCTTCCAGAATAGCGGATGAAACAAGCACCGTCAATCGTGAACAAAAAACACCCAGAAATGAATCTGGGTGTTTTTTGTTCACGATGCGTCGACGACCCCGCGTACTCGCGGGGTCGTCGACCTGCGCCTTTCGAATCCTTCCCGACGCTAAAAAACTAAAGGCCCCGCTCTTTCGAGCAGGGCCTAGGTTTTTGTGCGTCGGGAAGGATTCGAACCTTCGAAGACCGAAGTCGAGAGATTTACAGTCTCTTGTGATTGACCACTCCACCACCGACGCATTTTTTAGAACTTGTATATACTATACTTTTTTGTCTCAATTGACAACTCATTCCTTGCGGATAGCTTATTCCAGGGAATTACGTATATTTCACCCTTTTCAGTGTAAACAAACAAAATGTCAAAGGAATCATTTTTATATTTCTTTGCGTACGAATACGATTGATTGCCACCAGTTATACGCAGTCCAACTTTACAGGTTTTACTCCGTCCGTATAGCCCGGCATATTTCACCTGTACTTTTTCTAATTTGCCATTCTTTTCAACAACAAGGTCGTAATCTCTTTTGTCTCCAATAGGCAAACAAACTTCGTACTTATTTTTAATGAAGAAGTTTATCGCTTGTCCGACAGCCAGATCTCCGCGCTCTTTCGTGTTCATACTTTTTATACTAACAGAGTATTAAACTGTTTTCAATACCATACATAAAGAAAAACTCCTCGTAAAAGGAGTTTTTCTTTATGTATGGTTCATACTACGCCTCTATCTTGCCCCTGACACGCGGCTTGAGGTTTGACTTCTTTTCTACGCGGATAGCAACCTCTCCTTTGTCCATCGTGACCGCTACACGTCCGCCCTTGAGCATCCCTTGTGCAATCATAAATGATGCTACGGGGGTGAGGATCTTGTTCTGAATCAAGCGCTTGAGGGGGCGCGCGCCGTAGTGAGGATCGTATCCTTTTTCTGCAAGATATTCGAGTACCTCGGCAGAAACATTGAGCGTAATTTCTTTGTCTGCAAGACGCTTTTTTACAATCTCAACCTGAAGCTTCACAATCTCTTGAATAACTTCGGGTGACAAAATATCAAAGATGATGATCTCATCAAGACGGTTCAAAAATTCTGGGCGGAAGAAGTCCTTGAGTGAACCCATCACGCGCTCTTTTGCGTCAACATAGTCTGCTTTGTCACTTTCGTGCGAACCAAAGCCGATTGCCTGCATCTTGTCGATATACTCCGACCCAATATTTGAAGTCAAAATGATGACCGTGTTCTTGAAGTTGACCACACGACCCTTTGAGTCGGTGAGGTGGCCATTATCGAGAACCTGAAGAAGGATGTTGAATACTTCGGGATGTGCTTTTTCGATCTCATCAAAGAGCAGTACTGAGTATGGACGATGGCGTACCGTCTCCGTCAAACTGCCGCTCTCTTCATGACCAACATATCCAGGAGGCGAGCCAATCATTTTTGAGACGGAATGCTTTTCCATGTACTCCGACATGTCGACACGAATGAGTGATTTGTCATCATTGAACATAAACTGCGCGAGCGCCTTTGAAAGCTCGGTCTTACCAACGCCTGTAGGCCCCAGGAAGAGGAATGA
>MHUY01000033.1:4161-9338 GCA_001825115.1 Candidatus Yonathbacteria bacterium RIFOXYC2_FULL_47_9
TTGACGGCATCTGCAACCTTTTGAATGGCATCCTTTTGCCCCACCACACGCCCCTCGAGCTCCTTGTCCATATGGGCAAGTTTGCCCGCTTCCTCTTCAAGCATTTTGGTGACCGGGATACCCGTCCAGCGCGCAACCACCTCCGCAATATCCTGCTCCATTACTTCTTCTTTTAAAATACGACGCGAAGACTGAAGCTTTTTCAAGCGCGCTGTTTTTGTCGCGAGATCTTTTTCGAGGGATGGGATGCGGCCATAACGAATCTCGGCAGCAAGAGCGAGGTCTGCTTTTATTTCAGCAGTCTCAGCTTCGAGGCGAGCGGACTCCATTTGTTTTTTGATATCGCGAATATCCACCACGAGTTCCTTTTCATTCTTCCATTTCATCTCAATCTCACGAGTCTTCTCGCGGAGGTCACCTATCTCTTTGTCGATCTTTTTCGTGCGTGCTTTGGCATTCTTACCCGTGTCACCTTCTGCAAATGACTCCTTTTTAAGGGCTTCTTTTTCTATTTCAAGACGCATAATACGACGATGCGCATCCTCGAGGATAGGTGGTTTGTTTTCGAGCGAAATACGGAGAGCGGATGCGGCCTCATCAATAAGGTCTACGGCTTTGTCCGGCAAAAAACGATCAGTAATATAGCGACTAGAGAGGTTGACCGCTGCAATAATGGCATCATCGGTAATATGCACACCATGAAAAAGTTCATACTTTTCCTTGAGACCACGCAGGATTGCAATGGTGTCCTCTGGTGCGGGCTCGTTTACATGAACAGGTTGAAAACGACGAGTAAGAGCGGGATCTTTTTCAATATGCTTTTGATACTCACGGAGTGTCGTAGCACCGATAGCACGAAGCTCTCCACGCGCAAGGGCAGGTTTTAACATATTTGATGCATCCATCGAACCTTCAGCGGCACCGGCTCCTACAATCGTATGAATCTCATCAATAAACAAAATAATTTTACCTTCTGAGCGCTCGATCTCTTTCATAATCTTTTTCAGACGATCTTCGAATTCTCCTCGATATTTCGTGCCCGCAATGAGCAAGCCTAGGTCGAGAGAAACGAGTTCCTTGTCCTTAAGAGACTCAGGAACATCACCTTTTGCCATACGAATAGCAAGGCCTTCCACTACGGCAGTCTTTCCCACACCGGCCTCACCGATGAGAATTGGGTTGTTCTTGGTGCGACGAGAGAGGATTTGAATAATGCGACCAATCTCGTTGTCTCGCCCAATGACGGGATCAAGTTTGTCTTGACTTGCTAGCGCCGTGAGATTACGCGTGTATTTGTAAATTGATTTAAGTTTTTTTGATGGCGTACTGTCCGTAATATTCTGTGCACGAAATTCCTCAAGGATGCCCATAACTCCATCGCGATCAATATTGTAGCGCATCAAAAATTCTCGCGCTGACCCTGGCACATCAAACAATGCAAGAAAAAGATGCTCGCAGGAAATCTGTTTATCTTTCATTTCTTGCGCAATACGAGGGGCTACTTCGCCAAGAATCTGCCCAAGTTCTGGAGTAAGATAAAGCTGATATGAAGGAGAAACGACATTGTTCTGCGCACTCGAAGGCTCAATCTGGTCAAGAATCGCCTCGGCGAGTGCCATCGAATCCACCTCGAGTCGGTCGAGGATTGAAACAACTACACTTTCCTCATCAAGAACAAGTGCCGTAAGAAGATGTGTCGGATTTACGTGATTTTGCCCGCGCTCAACAGCAAGCTCATGAGCTCGACGTATCACATCGCGTGCTTTGGTAGTGAAATCATTAAATGGCGGCATATGTTTTTAAATTATATCTATGTAGTACCATAGAGGTAACGCCCTGTCAATTTTGGCATACGGGGGTTTTACCGTGCCTTTTTTACTTCGGGAGACGCGGGGGTTTGTGGCACAAGGAGCGCCTGCGCTTCGGCAGCAGGGATACCTATCTGTGTGCCAATAGACTCGTCGATACTTACAAAACCCATGACAACACCCCCGAGAGTAATAATTGGTGCACCATTTGAAGTACCTGCGAGACGCTGAGAGAGTCCGAACCCATCAAGGAACTTTGTTTCTACTTTAGTCTCTTTGTCAGTTACGATACGGGTATCAAGATTTGAAATAAGCCCTGTCACAATAGTTTTACCATCCCAACCACCAAGAACGATTGCTGTTTGCCCCACTTTAAGAGTAGATGCATCCCCGAGTATAACGGGAATAAAAGTCGCTGGTGGAGTTGATGTCGCCAAGGGCTTTACGGGAGTAAGTTTACCCAAACCTAATGTTCCTGATTTTTCGTTTGAAACAACTTCAAGAGCGTACGAGACGCCGTCAACCGTCGCCATAAGTACGCCACCTCCAAAGTTTCCTTTGTCGGTCACGACAAATCCGTCTTTTGAAAGAATAGTTCCAATCCCCGCCGAACGCATCTCGCCATCCTCGCCAGCAACCCTCAAAGCAACAACGCTTTTTGTATTGCGCTCGATTGCTGCAACCATAAGGTCTTCATCTTTTATAATAACCTGCTTACCTGGTTTTTCGATGATCGTAGGCGTTACCTTTTCTATGGTACGCTCAACCACATTGGTAATACTTTGTAGTACTGGTCCAGGAGCTTGCTGCATGAGGGTTACCACCACAATACCCGTCGCCATAGAGGAAACGAAGCTCACGAAGAGTGTGAGGAGGACGATCTGTGATTTTGTAAGATGTTCCATATTCTATTCTATACTACCGCGTCTCCTACTTCCCTGCAAATCGCGCGTCTACCGTACTCCAATCGACAGCATTCCAAAACGCCGTGATGTAATCTGCGCGCTTGATACCATAGTCGAGAGCAAACGCATGTTCAAACACATCCATCACTAGAAGGATACCTGCACCAGCAAGATGTCCCCCATCATGCTCCCCTACCCACACGTTAAAGAGGCGTCCTGTCTCCGTATCACGTACGAGCATAGTCCAGCCAATACCACGCATTGCACCAGTACCCCTGAAGTCCTTTTCCCATGCTTCAAGTGAGCCAAAATCTTCTTCTATCTTTTTTGCGAGGACACCCTTTTTATCGAGCACACTTCCCCCTTTGATCATATTGCCAAAATAGAGCTCGTGTAGGCGCATACCGTCCCACTCCCAACCAAAGCGACGCTTGAGTTCACTCCATTGCGGCGTGCCAATTTCAGTTGTTTTTAATAAGTCAGCGACCTTATTGGTATTCGAAACATATCCTTCATAAAGCGTAAAATGATTGCGCAAGAGAGCGTCAGAAAAACCCACCGTCCCCAACAACCCTTCAAAATTCTTTGCTTCGTACATAAATAGTGGTTGATAGTTAGAACTAATAATCCAGAACTTATAGGCATTCTACCACAGCGCACTCGTGCGCGTAAACCATAAAATTACATTACCGATATTTTTTCAAGAATGCCGGGTAGTACTTTTATCACATAGTCGAGATCTTGTTTTTTTGTATCGCGACCGAGAGAAAATCGCACAGAGGCCTTCTCACCTTTTTGTGCACCATAGAGCGCCGTGAGAACATGTGAAGATTCTCCGCTCGCGCTCGTGCAAGCGCTTTTACCTGAGACCGCAACTCCTGCGGCATCGAGATAAATCACAAGCGCCTCACTATCGACGTCGGGAATCGAAATGTTGAGGATGTTGGGGAGTGCATGTTCAGGGTCACCATTTATCGTGCTTCCGGGAATCTTTTTCAGTATCGCTTTTGCAAATGCATCACGGATTTTTTGCACGCGGGTGAATTCCTTAACTTTCATTTTTTGTGCAACATGGAGCGCCTCCGCAAATCCTGAAGCAAGCGCAACGGCCTCGGTCCCCGCACGACGACCTTGTTCATGCTCGCCACCATACATAAGTGGTGAGACATTCACTCCGCGTCTTACAAAGAGAGCGCTGATACCACGTGGGCCATACGTCTTACCTGATGACAGTGTCATAAGGTCAACGCCAAGCGAGAGCACGTTGAGATCAAGATAGTTTGCCGCCTGTGCGGCATCGGTGTGAAAATATGGATACAATGATTCGTTCACTTTCCGCGCATGGCGAATTTCTTTTGCAATATCGCGAATAGGTTCGATCGTACCAACTTCGTTATTTGCATACATCACCGACACGAGCACGGTCTCAGGAGTAATAAGCTTGCGGAGTTCTTTTAGGTCAGCGACCCCATGAGAATTAACAGAGAGATAATCAACGCGTACCCCTTCTTTTTCAAGAACGCGAGAAACCTCAAGAACTGATGGGTGCTCTATTGCTGAAACAATAATATGTGGATGTACTACCCCTTTCGCACGCGCCGCGCTCACCACCCCCTGAATCGCCATATTGTTCGCCTCGGTCGCTCCACTCGTAAACACAATCTCGTCCGCGTGTGCAGACAAAACCTCCGCGACCTGTGCACGTGCCGCCTCAAGTGCCACCCGCGCCAGCACCCCCTCTTTATGCAGCGCACTCGGATTCCCGGGGAATTTCCTTGTCGTAGCACTCACCACCTTCATCACCACCCCGTCAACCGGTGTTGCCGCAGCGTTATCTAAATAGATTCTTTTCATCAAGTAATGATAGCTCGCGAGCAGCCTTTTTGCAAAAAATCGAAAAATAAGGTATAGTTTTGAACATTATGGCATCGCTCTCCCCCATGATTATTATCGCACTACTCTCGGCTATCGTTCTTGCCTTGAGTATTTGGCTCTTTATTGTTGAGCGCCGCTTGAAAAAACTTCTTGCGGGCAAAAACGCGCAGAGCCTTGAAGGGCTCATTGGTGCGCTTGGTACGGATATTCGTGCACTTGAAAAATTTCGCGACGACACAACTGCCTACCTAAAAACGGCCGAGACACGTCTGCGCCGCAGCATCCAAGGGGTTGAGACCATTCGCTTTAATGCATTCAAAGGCACAGGAGAAGGTGGTAATCAAAGCTTCGCCATTGCTCTCCTCTCTGAGGACGGAGATGGTGCTCTTGTTTCAGGTCTCTATGCACGCGACCGTATGAGTGTCTTTGCAAAACCCATCAAGCGCTTCACCTCAGAACACGAGATGACTGCCGAGGAGCGTGATGTAGTTGCTCGCGCAAAAAGATCATAAGAGTCCTACGCCATTCGTTTCTTTTTTATTTATGACCAAACTATCCCCACAAAATTTTGCCCCCCGCCCTCCCATCG
>MHUY01000033.1:9383-11841 GCA_001825115.1 Candidatus Yonathbacteria bacterium RIFOXYC2_FULL_47_9
GGCGGTATTACCCAACACCTTTCGGCATATGAAGTTAGCCATCCGTCAAAGGCTGGTGTTGCAGACCGCATTACCTTTCTCGATACACCAGGCCATCAGGCATTTTCAAAGATGCGTTCACGCGGCGCAGGAGTTGCGGATATTGCCATCCTTGTTGTTTCTGCAGAAGACGGCGTAAAGGAGCAAACAAAAGAGGCCCTCAAGGCGATTAAGGAGGCAGGTATTCCCTATATCGTCGCCATCAACAAGATAGACAAACCCAACGCTAACATCGAACGCACAAAGCAAAACCTCGCTGAAAACGAGATTTACCTCGAGGGTTTTGGTGGTGATGTGCCGTTTGTACCTATTTCTGCAAAAGTCGGTACAGGCATCCCTGACCTCCTTGATATGCTCCTCCTTGTTTCTGAAATGGAGAACCTTACGGGTGACACAACCGTACTTGCACGAGGTGTTGTGGTAGAGTCGCATGTTGTTCCCTCTCGCGGCATCTCAGCAACTCTCATCATCACGAATGGTACCCTCAAAAAAGGAACTTTTATTGTTGCCGAAGAAAGCATGGCACCGGTGCGCGTAATCGAAAACTTTCTGGGAAAACAGGTTTCTGATGCAACATTCTCCTCCCCTATTCAGATTACCGGGTTTGACTCCCTTCCTTCTGTTGGTGCATCGTTCCGCGCATATGCAACAAAAAAAGAGGCTGAGGCAGCTCAAGCAGCTCTTCTGCGTCCAGGACGTGAATCTGCTGATTCAGATTCACGCACCAAAAAGGGGGTTCCTGACGCCGTACGCACAATTCCTCTTGATAATAACGCTCTGATTATTCCCGTCATCATTAAAACTGATGTTGCCGGTACTCTTGAAGCGATTGAAAAAGAACTCGGTAAAATCGAGCGTGAGCGTATTGCTATCAAAGTCATCGCCAAGGGGGTCGGGGCAATCGGAGAAAATGACGCTAAACTTGCATCAGGATCAGAAAATGCCATCATTCTTGGTTTCCACACCAAGGTTGAGCGTAGCGCCGTAGATATTGCTGAGCGTTTCGGTGTCACCATAAAAACTTTTGATATCATCTACGAGCTCACCGATTGGGTTACCAAAGAGCTTGACTCACGCACTCCTAAAGTTCTCGGCGAGGAGATTGTCGGCACCCTAAAGGTTCTTAAAACCTTTAGCGCTATGAAGCACAAGCAGGTTATTGGTGGAAAGGTCACCACCGGCACCCTTGAACTTGGCGCTCAGGTTAAAATAATGCGCCGTGATGCAGAGATTGGTCGCGGTAAGGTCATCGAGCTCCAGGCGCAAAAGCTTGCTACCAAGAAAGTTGAGGAAGGTAACGAATGTGGGCTCATGGTTGAAGCAAAGATAGAAATCGCTCCCGGCGACATTCTTGAAGCCTTTGTAATGAACGAAAAATAAAAAGTATGGCAACACCACGACAAGAAAAAATGCGTGAGTTTTTGCGCGAGATTGCAGCGCAATTTTTTCAACGCGAAGCGGGTACCCGTTCGCTCATCACGGTGACTGACGCTACTATATCACCAGACTTCAAGCGTGCGACTATCTATATCACGACGATCCCTACCAGTGAAGAAGAGCGCGCGGTCGACTTTGCAAAAAGAAAGCGCACTGAACTTCGTGAGTATATTGCAAAAAACGGCAAAATGCGCACTCTTCCCGTCTTTGAGATCAAGCTCGACGAGGGCGAGCGTAATCGCCAAAAAATTGACGACCTCAGTAAGGAAGGTTAGAATGGGGTTTGTGCGATAGAAACAGATTTACATCCCAGATTCTGCGGCCAGGCCGTGAATCTGGTGATTCAAAGGCGTGGTAGCCAAGTGGTAAGGCGGTCGTTTGCAAAACCTCTATACGCGAGTTCGATTCTCGCCCACGCCTCAAGAGAATATCTTCACCCGCCCGGGTGGTGGAATGGTATACACAGGAGACTTAAAATCTCCCGCCGCAAGGCTTGTGGGTTCGAGTCCCACCCCGGGCACAACGAGCAAAGCGAGGTGTCTGGGGTGGGACTCGAACCGGAGGCCCCACATTTTGGTGATGAGAGTACTCTCGAGTCACTACAAAATGGATGGCTTCGACTGGAAGGAGGAGCGAGTCCCACCCCGGGCACATTTTGAGATTTTCTATTTTCGTGTATACTATTTCTTGAATGCCTCTATCGCTGTTTTGGCAGGCCCAAAAAAGCAAGGTGGTGTAGTTGATACCAAATGCCTCTATAGCTCAGTTGGTAGAGCAGCTCGCTCTTAACGAGACGGTCGTAGGTTCGAATCCTACTGGGGGCACCATAATGAAAAGTCTGCATTTTTAGGTACTTTCGCTAGTATGTGAAATGGCGATTTGTACTTAATTGAAGCCACTTTTTTGTTTTTAAGGGAAAGGTTCCAAAGTAGTTCTTCTACTACTTTTCGTTTCTTTGCATCATCTCCCTCTAAAAACTCTT
>MHUY01000033.1:11857-13310 GCA_001825115.1 Candidatus Yonathbacteria bacterium RIFOXYC2_FULL_47_9
GTAAATTTAGGTTGTTTTAGTTCAAGTTCATTGAGCTGTTTTTTCGTTGAAACTTTGTCGTTAAAAATCTCTCGTGATTTTTCGTCATAGAGCTCTTTCGTAATCTGCTCAGCAAGGAATGCGTCGAGAAGCCTAGATTCTCTTGCCTGGAGCGTTCCTAGGTGGTTTTTAAGCGTGGCTAGTGCCTGCTCTGCATAAGTATCTGCACCTACCCTTTCTTGAGCCGCCTTGTACATAAGTTCGATTTTACGATCTGAAAGTTTCAGATTGCCAAGGATCTCCCCAATTATTCCATAAAGAGCTTGTTCGCGAAGGTAGCTTTTGTGTTCCTCGCACCCACCTTTGCCATTCGTGCAGTAGTAATACTGGTGACCTTTTTTAAGAGACGCAGTCAGAGTGCACCCGCAAGTTTCGCAAGAGAGAAACCCGCGAAGCGGAAAGAAATGCTTTTGAGTGCGAGGGCGCGATTTGCTGTGCATGACATTCTGCACCTTATCGTAAAGAGCCTTAGAGATGAGTGGCGTATGGTTGCCCTCATAATACTTCCCGTTAGATGGCATGAGCCCCACAGAGAAAGGCGAGTCAAGAAGCCTTTGGATTTGATTGCGGTATATTTTCTTTCCTGATTTTGTACGGAGTCCCTCGTCATACAATATCTCCGCAATTTCAGCGAGTCCGTAACTTCCTGTAGAGTAGAGCTCAAATGCACGCACGACATATTTCGCTTGTACAGGACAAATCTGTACGGTCTTTGTTGCTTTATCGTTTAAATACCCGAGAGGGGCGCGACTAGGCCAGCCCCCGTGTTCAAGTTTTGCACGGTTGCCACGTTTTACGTTCGAGCGTAAATCACGAACAAATTGATCAGCCATACCAAAATGCACGGCAAGCATGAGCACATTGTCGGTAGGTAGATGAGTTGCCTCAAATGTCCGTATTTCTTTGATGACACCTTTCCCGAGCATATCCATAACCTTGCCACCGTCAATCATGTTGCGCGCAAGGCGGTCGAGCTTCCAGCACATAATTCCATCAGCTTTCCCTTTAGTAATCATTTCAAGGGCTTTTTTGAACACAGGACGCCCCTCGGACTTTGCTGACATACTTTCACGTAATATCTGAACAACCTCAAGCCCGTGAGCCTCCGCAAGCCTTGAGAGCTCTGTTTCTTGGGAATCGAGGGACTGCACCTGCTTGTCGTCGGTGTCGGTGGATTTTCGGCAGTAAATGATATATTTCATGGTCTGTTTTTATCGTATACTTTTTTGGTAATTTCACCGAGAAAGATATTGTTTCTCGTCCATTCCGTAATGGGGTTTTGCGTAGCATACCTCCGCGCGAGCTCTTCTGCAAATTTTCCCCGAACAACAAACTCTTTCGGGAAGCCATGAGAAATCCTTAAAATCCTCATTGCATTGAACATGGTCTGCCCAGCTTCCTTGGTTATGTACTT
>MHUY01000034.1:0-3916 GCA_001825115.1 Candidatus Yonathbacteria bacterium RIFOXYC2_FULL_47_9
TAATGAAATCGAGGGGGAGCTTTGCGGTGGTAATAACGGCGTTCGTGGTGCGTGTGGCGTCGTGTGCGAATGCACGAGTGGTGTTGGTGACACCATTTGCAACAACGACACTTACCTCTTGCGCAAGACTACCTGATGCATCAATACTATCCGCAACATTTACCACTGCGTGCGTAATGTTTTCTGAAACATCAGCAACAAATGAACTTACGCTTTTTGTAACATGCGAAGTGAATTGAGTTACCTCAGAAAGCTCCGGAAGTGTTGCTGCAGAAACAAAAAATGGAGCAATGAAAAAAAGTGTTACAGAAAAAATGCCACGCTGTAGCAAAGTAGTAACCATACGGTGTGAAGAGCTTTTTTTCTGATTCAACTGCATAGTGAAATATACATACAGTATATACGAAAAGTGAACATCATGAAAGCGAAAATGTGGGGATAACATGACTTTATTTTCATTCGTGCAAAACATCTTCATTTTTGCTAAAGTACACCCACACGGAGGCGTCGCATAGCGGTCTAGTGCACCACCTTGGAAAGGTGGCAACGGGGTAACCCGTTCGAGAGTTCGAATCTCTCCGCCTCCGCCAATGAAACAAACTGAAGCACTCGAGATACTCAAGATGGGACACAATGTGTTCATTACTGGTGCGGCAGGAAGCGGTAAGACACACCTTCTTAACGAATACATCAAGCATCTCCGCGAGCATGGTGCGACTATCGGTGTAACCGCCTCGACAGGCATTGCCGCGACCCACATGGGTGGACAAACTATTCACGCATGGTCAGGACTCGGCATCCGTGACGTCCTCACGCCGTACGACCTTGAAGCGATGGAGGAAAAATCGTATCTCTGGAAACGCTTTGAAGAAGCGCGTGTGCTTATCATCGATGAGGTGTCGATGCTTCATCATTTTCGTCTCGACCTCGTCGAGGAGATTGCCCGTTTTTTTAAACGAAACGACAAACCCTTTGGGGGGATGCAAGTCATTCTTTGTGGCGACTTTTTCCAACTCCCGCCGGTGAGCCGAAGTGGTGAAGAGAAAGCGCGCTTTGCTTATCATTCAAAAGCATGGAAAAACCTCGACCTTAAAATCTGCTACCTCGAAGAACAGCACCGTCAAAACGATGTCGCATACTTAGAGGTACTGAATGCTATCCGCGACAACGCCGTGTCCCCTGCCCTCATTGAGCGACTCAACACACGCAAAGAAGTAAGTGTTGCTACAGCCGAGCGCACAAAACTCTACACACACAATGCAGATGTCGATGCAGAAAATATGCGTGAGCTTGAAAAACTTCCTGGCGAAATGTTTGAATACCAAATGACCAGTAAGGGAAAAGAAAACATCGTTACGACCATCAAAAAAGGTTGCCTCGCCCCTGAAAATCTTTTTCTAAAAAAGGGCGCGCGTGTCATGATGGTAAAAAATAATTTTGAAGAAAAGTATGCCAACGGTACACTCGGCACTGTCCTTGAGTGTGACGAGTATGGTATCACCATAGAGACACTGAACGGCCGTACAATCGTTGCAAAACCAGCAACATGGAAAATAGAAGAAGACGGTAAGGTAAAAGCTGAGATCACGCAGTATCCACTTCGTCTCGCATGGGCCATCACAGTACACAAGAGCCAAGGAATGAGTCTCGACAGTGCTGAGGTAGACCTTGCTCACGCATTTGAAAAAGGTATGGGGTATGTGGCGCTCTCGCGTGTGCGCACCCTTGAAGGACTCTCCCTTAAAGGACTGAATGCGACGGCCCTCGCCGTAGACGAGGAAGTATCCACGATTGATCGTGAATTTCGTGCACGATCAGACAAGCACGCACAAGAGCTTCGTAAGGGGGCACCGAGCGACATAGCACGTCTCCAAGAAGAATTCATTGAGCGCATCGCACCCTCGAGACTCAAAAAGGAGAAGAAATTGGACACCATCGAAGAAACCAAACAACTTATCATTGAAGGAAAAACACCGAGGGAAATAGCGATTGATCGCAATATCAAAGAAGCAACGGTCATCGATCATCTCGAAAAACTCACAGAACGTGAGCACGACCTTGATCTGTCCCCTATTGAAAAAACTTTTTCGAAGGCGCGACTTCAGAAAATAACGAAAGCACTCATGAAGTCTGGCATGGAAGGTGGTGTGTACCGTCTCACCCCCGCCAAGATTATCCTCGGTCCTGATTTTTCGTTTGAGGAAATACGCCTCGCCCGCCTCTTATTGAAGAATTAATACAAAAATAAACTCACGATCGTGAGTTTATTTTTGTATTATTATACGAAAGCTTACACCCCCAACTTTTCTTTTATCTTTTTGATGACTTCGGTGATCTTTATGTCAGTTTTAATAAAATAATCGTAGGCATCATTCTCTAGTGCGGTTGCCACATAGTCCTTTTCGTCAAAATTAGTGAGAACAATTACCTTTGCCTTCTTGCCCCAATCATCATCGCGAAGTTTTTTGAGCATCGCAAGACCATTCATTTTTGGCATAAGAATATCCAAAAGAATCAAGTCGGGATGCTCGCGAAGCGCTGTACTCAAGCCTTCTTCCCCGTTTACCGCCTTAAGAACACTAAACCCTTCAAACTTGAGAATGTCCTCGAGTGCAATCTGCATTGGTTCTTCATCTTCTACAATGAGGATGGTTTTATCTTGGTCAATCATAAATAAATATATTACTTAGGAACTTTCTTATAGCTTACTACGCCCTACAAACAAACACTAGGCCTCCATTCCACGAAGTACGCCGATGCGCTCCTCTGCTGGTGGATGAGTAGCAAAAAGCTTTGACATGAATGACATTGCTTTTCCATCTTTTAGGGGGTTTGAGATATAGAGGTGCGCTGTTGCCGTGCTAACTTTTTGTAGTCCGTGCGGGTACGCGGAGATTTTTTCGAGCGCAGAGACGAGCCCTTCTGGGTAACGCGTCAGGAGTGCTCCCGATGCGTCAGCAAGGAACTCGCGCTTGCGCGAGATGGCAAGCTTGATGAGTTGCGCGATGATCGGTGCAAGGATTGCCAACACGACACCGGCAATCATCAGAAACATCTGCAACCGGTTGTCGCGACTACGATCGCTACCTCCCCACCCTGCCGTGCGCAAAAACATATCGGACATAATGGCGATAAAGCCCACAAGTACCACTACGACCGTCCCTAAAAGCGTGTCACGGTTGCCGATATGCGAAAGCTCGTGAGCAATCACCCCTTCGAGTTCGGTCTTGTTGAGTATCTTTAAAAGACCTGTCGTAGCTGCTACCGCAGCGTGATCTTTATCGCGCCCCGTTGCAAATGCGTTTGGAGAGTCATCGTGAACAACATAGAGCTTGGGCATAGGGAGCCCTGCCGTAATAGCGAGGTTTTCTGTCGCATTCCAGAGATCAAAATACTCTTCGCGTGTCGCCGGAACCGCACCCGACATTTTGATGACGAGCGAATCCGAATACCAATAGCTCCACACATTCATCCCTACACTGAACGCCACACCAAAATAGAGAATCGCTGGATTTTTAAGAATGTAACTAAACGCCCATGCAATACCAATAACAACCACAAGAAACATGGTCATCAAAAACCATGTCTTGTGCACATTTTGACCTTGATGAGTATAGAGGGTAGCCATAAAAACAATAAGACAACTTCAAAAAGTTATCAATTCATTATTACTTTATCTTTTTGCCAAAAAAGAAATACTCACCCCTCCAAGAGCAATGATGCCGAGAACAAGAAGAACTTTCTGAAGTGTCTCTTTTACCTCAACTGAAGTTACCACATCAAGAACAAAAAAGATTGCAACAAGAACAATGCCGACAACCGCAAACATAGTTATAATTTTTAGAATTCCTTGCATAATATTTTACAAATTGAGATTAATTAAACTTCACTGCAACTGGCTCGCGAGCGGCTTCGT
>MHUY01000034.1:3923-8902 GCA_001825115.1 Candidatus Yonathbacteria bacterium RIFOXYC2_FULL_47_9
TTCAAGTCGCGCACATTACCATTGTAGAAACGGCGTGCTGCTTGAATCTTATTCTCGGTATCCGAGAGTTCTGCTTGGAGTGAAAGGAAGTTTTGGTTTGCCTTGAGATCTGGATATGCCTCGGATACCGCAAAGAGACTCTTGAGTGCGCCCGTAAGCATGTTGTCAGCAACTTCTTTGTCGTGCACCGTACCTGCCTGCATTGCCTGCGAGCGTGCCTGCGTGACTTTTTCAAAAACACTACTCTCGTGTGCTGCATATCCCTTGACCGTTTCAATAAGGTTAGGAATAAGGTCATAGCGACGCTTGAGTTGTACATCTATATCTGCCCACGCTTCTTTAGTGCGGTTAACAAGGGTAACAAAACCGTTGTAAGCAACAACTGCCCACAGAACGATGACAGCAAGGATAGCTAAGATAATGTTGGTTGGGGTCATAATATAATATTAATTAGTAATTTCGTTTATTATACCATACTATCGCCCCTTGCAAAGACCTGCCTAAACGATATAGTTGTGTTAGATTCATTAACCGATTGGAGGTGTTCTATGTCTACCGAGAGATGGAGTGTAGTTTGCCCCGATGAGCCACATAGGCAAGTTGTCCGCAACGAGCACCCCGGCCCTGTTTGTCCTGTTTGCAAAAAGGTATTTGGGTTTGGGTTCAATGAATGTCCTACTCGTGTCAAGGTTCTTAATTCGCCTACCGCAACGAATCCTGAACAGGAGCGCGGACAAACCCCTTCACGGAAAAGAGGTGGTGCGAGACAAAGGCGCAAATAGGTGCTCTGCAAGGAGTACTGCTCTGGAATTTTCAAAAAATAGGCCTCCACAACCTGCCGGTGTAGCAAGCTACGCCGGCTTTTTTATAGACAAAGATTTATTGCAACTTATTTTATTTTCTGCTATACTAATAGGTATGGAATTTCTGACTGAAAAGGTATTGCTGATCTTGCCATGGGCACAGATTATTTTGTCTATCATCCTCGGTGCATCTATCCTCCTCCAGCAAACAGGGGCAGGTGTTGGTGGTGCATTTGGAGGTGGTGACGAAAGCATGCGCTCTACACGCCGCGGAATGGAGAAGGTACTTTTCTACCTCTCAATCATCGTTGCGATACTGTTCGCTCTTTCGGCGTTCGTACTTATCCTCATTCAGAGGTAGCATTCAGAAATCCGTTCTCACTCTCGTGAAGCAATTTCTTTTATCACTCAATATACGACTCGGTAAACACTTCTCATTTCCTTTTGAGGGGCGTTTTGCGTTGGTACTCAAGGCATTTTCTCATCGCGAGAAGCAGGTTTTTTTCGCCGCAATGGGGGTACTCGTTGGTACAACGATTGTCCTTTTAATCGGCGTCAACCGCGCGTTTATCGTTAAAGTTCCGACATCAGGCGGTACACTGATTGAAGGTGTACTTAATACTCCTGCTCACATAAATCCCCTCCTCGCTACAGGAGAGATTGGATCTGAGGCAGACCGTGATCTTACGGCACTCATTTACTCAGGACTCCTCCGTGCTAATGGTAACGGAAGTTTCGTCCCTGATCTCGCTGAAAGCTACGAGGTATCGCCTGACGGTCTCCTGTATACATTTATACTTAAGAAAAATCTAACATGGCACGATGGTAAAAAAGTTACCGCAAGTGATGTGGTCTTTACGATCAAAACAGCTCAAGACAGTCGTATGAAAAGCCCTAAGCGTGCGAGCTGGGATGGTGTCGGTGTTGAACAAATAGATGACATGACCGTACGTTTCACCCTCAAGAAACCCTACGCACCATTTATAGAAAATACAACAATGGGCATCCTTCCCGAACACATCTGGAAGACCATTGATTTCAATCGTTTTGATACCAACAAATACAACCGCGAGCCAATAGGTTCAGGCCCTTATAAGTTCACTGCGGTGAAAACAACAACGAGAGATGGCGACGAGGTTCCTGTTTCTTATACCCTTACATCCTTCAAGGGGTTTGCTTTAGGTAAGCCGTACATTAGTACCATCAAAACGATTTTTTACCAGAGTGAAGATGACCTTATCAAGGCATTCAAGGCCGGTGACATCGGGTCTATTAACTCTATCTCACCTGAACGCGCTGGGGACCTTGTAGGCTCGGGTTCTCGCATTGAACACACCCCCCTCCCTCGTGTCCTAGCAGTATTCTTTAATCAAAACCAAGCACCAATATTTGCTGAGCTTGCTGTTCGTAAAGCGCTCGCTCTTGCGGTTGACAAACAGGCAATCATCGACAAGGCGCTCGCAGGGTACGGCGTCGTAATTGACTCACCTATCCCTCCGGTAGCCCTCGGATACAAAGACTCTGCTCCAGAGCGTCCTCGTGCAGAGCGCCTCGCCGCAGCACGCACCCTCCTCACGAATGCGGGATGGAAATATGACGAAACCAGTAACACCTGGACCAAAAAATCAAAGAAAGAAACGCTCACCCTTCATTTCGATCTCTCGACATCAGAAGCACCTGAACTCAAAACAGTGGCACAAGAGCTTAAAACTTCATGGGAAGAGTTGGGTGTTGGGGTAGATGTTCGCGTCTTTGCAACGGGCGATCTCAAAGAAACAGTGGTTCGACCCCGCAAGTTTGATGCACTTTTCTTTGGCCAGGTACTTGGTCGTGACGGCGACCCCTATCCATTCTGGCATTCAAGCCAGCGCCTTGATCCGGGCCTCAATATTGCATCTTATACCAACCAGCGTGCTGACAAAATACTGGATGATGCTCGTACGGAGACCGATCACAAGAAACGGGTGACTTACTATTCATCGTTTGAAGACGAAATTGCTAAGGATGTCCCTGCGGTGTTTATTTATGCACCAGAATTTTTATATGCCGTACCAGAAAAAGTACAGGGTCTTAAACTTGGATCTATCACCATACCTTCTGAAAGATTTTTGAATGTTTATGAATGGTACATCGAGACTGATAATGTGTGGAAGATATTTACTCCGTAGTATCAAAAAGAACTTGTTTCAAAAATAATACAGTACGCAAAAAACGACCGTAGTGATTAGTTTTGAGATAAGTTCTCATTGTGCAAAAAATAATAAAATAATTAAAATAATATGAACGAAGAACCAAAGAAGGAAGAGGGTGCAAAAAAAGAAGGCTACAGCGCAAGGCGCTTTCCTCGCCGCGACAGCAACGCTCGTGGTCCCCGTAGTGCGGTAAATCGTTCAGCAAACCGCAACGCCAACTACGGCCAAGGCCAAGGAGGACCTCGTAAACCTGCACCTGCAGGTCAGGGTGCACCACGCCCACAGGGCTCACGCGCGCCTCAGCGTGGAGGTGAAGCACCCCGCACTTCAACACGCGTAAAGCACTCTACGGGTCGCGAAAAAGCAGACTCACGCCGTATGATGGCACCCTATCCTGCAAAGGACCAAGAGAATGTGATCATTCCCGCTCTTAAGGATGGTGACATTCGCATCATCCCGCTCGGTGGCGTTGAAGAGATTGGCCGCAACATGACCATGATTGAGTATAAAGACTCAATCGTCATTGTTGATGCCGGACTCCAGTTCAAAGAAGAAAACACCCCTGGCGTCGACTACATCCTCGCAAACACAAAGTATCTCGAAGACCGTAAGCACAAGGTTAAAGCGGTGATGATCACTCACGGTCACCTCGACCACACGGGCGGTATCCCCTACCTTATGGACAAGATTGGTAACCCGCCACTCTACACGCGCAACCTTACTGCGCTTATGATTCAGAAGCGCCAAGAAGAATTTTCTCACTTGCCTCCGCTCGATATGCGCATTATCGAAAAGAACGACCGCGTCACGATGGGTGATTTCAAAGTTCGCTTCTTTGCCGTAACGCACACGATTCCCGACGCAATGGGTATTATTATCGAAACACCGTACGGCAACATTGTGCACACCGGTGACCTCAAGCTCGATCACGTGAACGGTGTTCCTACAATAGAAGAAGAGGATGCATTCGATAATATTTCAAAAGGTAGTAACACGCTCCTCCTGATGGCAGACTCGACCAACGTTGAGCGTCCTGGATATTCGTTCCCTGAACGCACCGTGCTTGCCAACATCGAAGAGATTATCCGCACAACCCAAGGACGCATCATCGTTGCAACCTTTGCCTCGCTCCTTGAACGTCTCGTAAAGATCATCGACGTCGCTGAGGTTCTCGGTAAAAAAATCGTTCTCGATGGTCGCAGCATGAAAAATAACGTTGAGATCGCGCGTGAAGCGGGACTCCTCAAAGCAAGTCTTGAAACCTTTATCCCTATCGAAGATATGGAAAAGTACCCACCTGACCGCATCATCCTCCTTGTAACCGGCGCACAGGGCGACGAGTTCGCTTCCCTTATGCGTGCGGCAAACAAATCCCACAAGTATCTGAAGATCAACAAGCGTGATACGGTCCTCCTGTCTTCATCAGTGGTGCCAGGCAACGAACGCAGTGTCCAGAAGCTCAAGGACAATCTTTCTCGTCAGGGCGCACACCTCATTCACTATGAGAACGCCAAAGTACACTCCTCGGGTCATGCACATCACGACGAATCACTCTGGATCCACAAGAAGCTCGCGTCGCGTTTCTTTATGCCGGTACACGGATACCACTACATGCTTCGCGTGCACGCCGACATTGCGCGCGAGGCAGGACTTCCCGACGAGAACATAATCATCCCCGACAACGGTATGATTATCGAGATTCAGGAGGAAGGCAAGAAAATCGTATCCCTCAAAGAAACCGCACCAAAGGGTCTCGTCCTCGTGGATGGCTTCTCGGTCGGTGATATGCAAGAGGTTGTCCTCCGTGACCGCCAAATGCTCTCTCAGGATGGTATTTTTGTCATCATCACGACACTCGACCTCGCAACCGGTAAAGTAACCAAATCCCCTGATGTTATTTCCCGCGGATTTGTCTACCTTCGCGAGTCGCAGGACCTCCTCCGTCAAGCGCGCTTCCTCACGAAAAAAACCGTTGAGGATATGG
>MHUY01000034.1:8922-12092 GCA_001825115.1 Candidatus Yonathbacteria bacterium RIFOXYC2_FULL_47_9
AAGCAGATTGACTTTGACTATGTAAAAGACCATGTCACGGACGCGGTAGCGCGCCTCCTCTTCCAGGAGACCGCCAAGCGCCCAATTGTGATTCCGGTGATTCTAGGAGTCTAGTTCTCATAACACAAAAGCCCCAGTCTTTTTAAAAGACTGGGGCTTTTGTGTTACAATACACCCATTATGCCACGACCAATATCCCGAAAAACACTGTTTCTTCTTGTGTACCTCTCGAGTTTTTTGTACTCGTTCCATTACGCACTCCCCCTCTATATTGAGTCGTCGTTTATCGTTCAGTTTCTTCCTACTGAACACATGGTGGGGATTATCTTTTCTGTTGCGGCGGTATTCACGGCAATCACCACCTTCCTTTTTCCTCGATTCCTGCGCCGCGTAGGCAACTACCGCGCCACCCTTACCACGATGGGGCTCGAGGTTTCTGTACTTACAGGTCTCGCTATATGCTCGGGTGCGTTTATGGCATCGCCACTCCTTGTAGTTCCCTTGTTTATTTTACACCAAGTACTCACCAACGTTGTATTCCTTAATCTCGATAGCTTTGTAGAATCATTCTCCGAAGACAGTAACACAGGTGGTATCCGTGGAGTATTTATGACCGTTATCAATGTGGCAATCGCGGTTGCTCCATTTGTTGCAGGCCTTATGCTCACTGACCATGACTTCTGGAGAGTCTATCTTGCTGCCGCAGCCTTTATGTCTCTCGCCTTTTTTGTTATTGCAAAAAACTTCAGAAACTACTCCGATCCTGTATATACGGTACCCACCTTCAAAGAGACCTTTCGCACCGTTGCGGGAAGCCACGATCTCCACTCGATTATTTTTATGCATTTTCTTCTTGCCTTTTTCTATGCGTGGATGGTCATCTACACCCCTTTATACCTCAACAAGCATATGGGAATTTCTATGAATGACATCCTTAGTATTATCACACCGGTTATGCTTATCCCTTTCATTGTATTCGAAATAGGATTGGGTAAGATTGCCGACGCCAAGCTTGGTGAAAAAGAGATTTTAACAACAGGGTTTTTACTGATGGCAGTTGCAACCGCAGGACTCTCGTGGATTACCACTTCAAGCGTCATTGTCTGGGCGGCAGCGCTTTTCCTCACCCGTACTGGTGCAAGTATGGTCGAAGTAATGACCGAGAGTTATTTTTATAAAAAAATTGGGCCGGGAGATATTCATCTCGTGACCTTTATGCGCACCATGCGTACCAGCGCATACATTGTAGGGCCTTTGTTGGGATCACTCGTACTCTCATTCGTCGACTACCGCTTCCTCTTCCTTGTCCTCGGTATCATCATGCTCACCGCAATCCCTTACGCGCTCACCATCAAAGACACAAGATAAGAATACATATAGCGCATCACTATATGTATTTGTGCCACATACAAGCTAACGATTCTGCCCCCTACGAATTACCCATTTAATAACACGATATACAACATACGAGATAAAACCGTAAAAGAGGATCTGCCACTCAAACATATACTGTAGGACCGCAAAGATTGCAAAAAGTACGTATGCAAAAGGCTTTTCAGCAGCATTAAGCATTCTATCGGTCGCCCCTTGTATGTTTTGCTTGCTGGTGCTGGTTGCCGCCTCACTTGCTTTGATTGAGGCTATCTCACGCGCTTTTTCTTCTTTAGCAAGACGAAACTGATATCCCTCACCTACGCGGAACTGTTCGATAGTATTCACACCAAGAACTGCTCCAGTTTTTACTGGCTCGGGAATTGCATCTTCAACTTTTTCGAGTGTGCCTGCAATACTGCCTTTAGGTGCCAGCAATGTCGTCGTTGCATTTTTTTCTGCCATCGCGCGCTTTTCAGCGAGCTCAATCTCTTCTTTATCAGAAACACCATTACCGTCGGTGTCTTTTTTAAGAGGATCGGTACCTTTGCGCACCTCATCAACATCAGACACACCGTCGTTGTCATCGTCGGCATCATTAGTATTCCCCACACCATCAGCGTCAGTATCAAGATCTATCACCAACTCACTCTTTCCTGTTTCTGTGTTCTCGAGGACGATAGGACGCTTCTTGCCGTCACGACCAATCGAGCTCACCTCAGCAATGCGCGCCGTAATGGTGTGCTTACCCTCGGTCACCACCCAGTCTGCCCAGACATCACGCACACGACCACCCCCAGAGACCGAAAAATCTGTCTTACCTAGAGGTATACCATTGTCTAAAAATTCAAGGGACCCCACGATATCGTAGGCACTTCCATTGAAAATAACCGTGTAAATACGAATTTTTTCACCTGCAAAAAACGGTGACTTTGAATACCAGATATTTGAAGGAACAAACCCCGCATTTTTAATAGTTGTTTCCTCTGCGCCGAGCACAGGAAAAGCGACTGAGAACGCCAGAAGAATTGTGGTAATTATAAATTTCATTAAAATATTCACAGAAAAATGCCGGGTGAAGTATCGCGCGGCATTTTTCTGCACGAGAACAACTATACAGCCATTCCGGGTGAGCACATCTTGCAATCACTCTTGTGTGTTGTTGCAAAATATATTGCCGAGAGTCCCACAAGAATGTAAACCACCTTCTCTATTGCCGGCCACTTGCCGACAAGCATGCTGACGAGGTTGTAATCGAATGCCGTGAGGCCCCAATTCAAACCGCCAACAACGAGGAGGACAAACGCGAGCATGTGTAATGCTTTCATATAACTAAACGTGTAGTACGTTCTCTCTACGTACGACCTTTGCAGAGTGAGTGCACTCTGCTCTCTATAGTATACCGTGGTGTTGCTCTATTGGGAACAGAGGTAGAATAATGGCTGTGCATAACTTTCCGCCCGCTTAGCGCAACACCTCTTGAAGCACCCTACCTACGCGCTCTGCCACAATGACATACCCCTGGTCGTTAGGATGAATACCGTCGTACATGAGTTTTGGATTTGTAATGAGATTTCCTAAAACATTTGAGACGTACGCCGTATGATATGTTTCTGCAAGTGTTTCGAAGTCTCCCGCATATCCATCACCCAAGATACCCCCACGCACCCCGAGGAGCACCACCAAGGCTCCAGAGGACTGCAGACGCTCAATGATTGCGCTAAGATTGGCGAATGTCTCTTTTTTAGGTACGCGACGAAGTGCATCATTCCCTCCAAGAAGGAGTATCACGATACCTG
>MHUY01000035.1:0-228 GCA_001825115.1 Candidatus Yonathbacteria bacterium RIFOXYC2_FULL_47_9
CGAGTGTAGCGTCTACAAAATCTGGCGCCCCTGTATCGCTCGCGGGGACGACAACGGTAAAACCAAACGCGACCGCTGTTTCATATCAGGTAAATAGTGACGGTGCACGGAGTGGGTACAGTGCTACCGTCACGGGTAATGGGTTTGGCGTAGCTCCTATCGGCTCTCGGGGTAACTGTGCTGGCGCGGTAAATACCGGATGTGTGCAATTTGTTGTTGGTGGCACAG
>MHUY01000035.1:277-3396 GCA_001825115.1 Candidatus Yonathbacteria bacterium RIFOXYC2_FULL_47_9
ATTTACGGTCAACAGCGCATTGGCGTCTAATGGCGGTGCGAGTGCACTGCAGGTCTCTGCGGGAGCACAGGCCGACGCAACACCTCTGACATTTTTTGTGTACCCAACCGTATCATCGGTAACGAACTGTGATAAAGCGACTTTTCCCACGGGGGCATTTGGGCGTGAGTATGATGCCACTGATGCCGCTTGCCCCAACACCTTAACCGATGGCGCCGTTGTCGTTACCGGGGATCATTTGGGTTCCGCAGGTGCCGTGACCATCTTGGGGAGCGTAGCAACTCAATCTTCAGTAGCCGCGTTTTGTGGCGGGTCGGCATACACCTCTACTTGTACGGCGCTTCGGGTTCCCACATCGCTTGCAAGCAACACGGGTAATCTTGTTTTGACGCGTTCGTCAGACGGTAAAACAGATACCCTTGCAGGATTTAGGGTACTTCCTCGTATTACTGGTTTTACTCCGGCAAGCCAGAGCGAAGGGGGAAGTATTACCGTTGACGGTAATCATTTTTGCCAAGGAGTTTCTTGCCCAACCGTGTTTAGTGCCGGAGTTGACGATGTTGTGTTTACGAGCGCAAAATCAGCGACAACATTTACCAGTTGGTCTGCTGCAGCAATGGCAACAGTTGTACCTTCGGGTGCGGTGACGGGTGACGTGGTACTGACGTCAAATGGGTATGCTTCAAACGGTAAAAACTTTACGCTTCTTTCTCCCACGCCGGATGACTCGACAAGCCTCACGCAAAAAGACGGTAATGCAGTAACTATTGCCGTTGGTGGAACTGCTTCTACAACTCCCATACAGCTTTCTATGACGATGCAAGCTGGTGTACCCGGAGGAACGCTCTATCCACAAATAGAGTACAAGGACGCTCTTACTGCTCTGGTGTGCGGTTCTGGGGCGTGTGCGGCGGCGATAGAAGGAACAGGGGCGGCAGGCCCAGGGCCGGCAACGGGTTCGGTCTCTATTACCCCAACTGACGATGTGTATCAGTGGCAAGCACGCGTGTGTCGCAATAATGGTGTTGGCACACACACCGCATCTTGTGGTGGTACCGGAGATTACCCAAGCACTAACTGGGTCTTGTTTGGTGGTAACGGTGCCGGCGCGACCGACTTTAAAGTTGATACGGTAGCGCCAATTATTTCGAGTGTTTCTTCGTCCGGACCACCGAGTCCTGGGACCAACACCGCAACGATTACGTGGACAACTAATGAACTTGCAACTTCTCAGGTGCAATATCAGGCGGTTGCGACAGCTTCGTGCTCGGCGTTCGTCTTTGCTAATGCATGTTCTACTAACAACGATTGCACCAGTATCAGCACAACCCCGGTCTATTCTCCTCACACCACGAACCTTTCAAATTTGAATTCCGGCACAGATTATTGTTATCGCGTGCGCTCAAAAGATGCCGCGGGAAATGAAAAGATCGATACCAATAATTATTCATTTTCAACATCAGGCAACCTGAGCCCTTCAAAGACAACTCGGTTCCATATTGCGGGAGTGACGGGCGCTATTACTAACGCTACTCCTCTGTCGCAATCATTCCTGGTTGCGATGCCGGAAAATGCAACGACGACAAAAAGTATCTTTGTGGAAATCAAGGGTATTTATACTTCGGGAGCATCATCAAAAGATGTGAGTGTACAAGTAAATTCAGAAACAGCAAAAACCTATGTTGTCCCGGCCTCAAGCACCAGTTACTTCAAAATAATACATCAGGTTAACAGCATCGCAGTTGACCCAGGGACCAATACGCTCATCGTTACACCTCAATCAAACACCACCCTTAATATTTTGTCAGCGGATATTTATGTCAATTATACCTACACCCCATAATATGAATGAATTTTTTAACAACAATAAACGTGCGCTTTTGATGGGAGTGCTTGTTGTAATCGCGGTCATAAGCGCCATTATTTACTATCGCGGGCCCAGTAATGTAAAGCGCGCGATTTTTGGCGGGGAGCGTGTTGTGGATGAGGTGATTAAAATACCTACAGGATCCCTCCGTACGAGTACCGACGGATGGTTTCCTAGCAAAGAGGCTTACAAGGTGCCCCTTAACCCTCAAAATGACGGTGAACGCGTGGTGGTAACAGGAGCCGTGCTTACCCCGTATGGGGTATATACCCTTGCTCTACCGGTCGCACAGGCCTGGGAATCGGACGCAAAGCTTATCCTTATGAAGTCGTTGGGCACCGTGATGATTGATGGAAAGTCTTTGGGGTGGCAGGTGGTGTTTGGGTCAAAGACAAAAAAGAAAGGGTATGAATTAGTAGTCGAGCGCGATACGCTTATTACGCAAAAAGAAATTCCTTCGAGTGTTTTTGGCGCCGATGTCCCCGGTAATTTCATCGAGCGTGATGCAGTGTGGGCGATACAGCGCCTCGCTGAGAACCCTCAATTTAGTAGTGCCACCATGACAGGGCTCAATTTTGTGTACAATGTTGATGCGAAGGCATGGGATTATGTTATCGCGCATTCGTTCGGAGGTTCGTCGGTGCGTGTGCGGTAATTATATTTATGAAAATCATACGCGCAATATTTTTTATGCTGGGATTTAGCGTTATGGCGTACGTTGCTTTTGCTGCTGATCAAGTCAAAACCACCGACACCTACATCTACTCATCCGAAGCCGCTGTTTCTACGGCACAAAATGCGCCGATTAACCTCTATCTCGGTGACAATATGTCAGGCGTCACAAACCCTATGAAGTCTCTCTACTTTGTTGTTTCTGGTGTGTACACCACCGGAGGAACACTCGCCCTTGATATTAGCGGTGATGGTGCAACAACGCAGACATTTACCTTGCCTGCGGTCAGTAGCCCTACACCCTTTGAGTTCATCTACAAAGATCCTTCCAACAAGATTAACCCCACATCTGCTGGAGCATATACCTACACGCTCAATATGACCCCTGCGGGTGGCGTCGTGCTGTACGGACTGGGAGTAAAGATGAGCGAATCGCACCGGTATGTGCCACCGACGTGCGCCGACGGGGTGCCTTCAAATGAAAAGGTCAAAACCACCGACACCTACATCTACTCATCCGAAGCCGCTGTTTCTACGGCACAAAATGCGCCGATTAACCTCTATCTCGGTGACAATATGT
>MHUY01000035.1:3429-8098 GCA_001825115.1 Candidatus Yonathbacteria bacterium RIFOXYC2_FULL_47_9
GTGCTGTATGGACTAGGGGTAAAGATGAGCGAATCCCATCGGTATGTGCCGCCGACGTGCGGAACGTTTCCCGTCGAAGGGAAATTGATTTCGGCTGTTTTTGAAACAACAGGGTCTTCTGATGGTGCTGCGTATAACTCTATTATGTGGAAAGGGCAACTCGCAGGACCTTCGCAGAATCAAGGCAAGGTGCGGTTTCAAATTGCCACCTCTAATTGCATCGGCGGACAGACTGATGTTGGGTGTACTATTGGTGGATGGGGGGCAGGGGATAGCGATTATATAGGAGGATCAACGTGCAGCAATGCTGATTGGTATGACCCAGCCACGATTGACCTGCAATCACAAAACATCCCAATTGAAATTACGTGCGCGCCTACCCACAACCAAAATAATAAGCGTTATTTTAAATATAGGGTTCAGATATGTTCTAATGATTGTTTTGATGCCGGTACGGCGAGCCCTATTGTGGATGATGTGGTGGTAAATTGGGCACCGTAGGGCAATATATGATTAAAAAACAGCACAAAAATACCAGTCGTCTTGCTTCCCGAGGGTTTTCATTGCTCGAGCTTTTAATTTATGTGGCAATTCTGTCGGGGCTTATGGTGGTTGTTTCGGATTCGTTTATCTCGTTGTCACGCGCACGGGGACAGGCTGAGGCACGCAATGAGGTCAATGCTGCTATCCGCTTTGCGGCGGAGCGTATACGTCAAGACCTCAAGGGGGCGTCGGTGGTTACGACGCCTATCCTTGGTACACCTGCAACAACACTTGAGGCAACCGTATCTGGCGCGACAATTCTTTACGACAAGCTTGCCGGTCAGCTGCGCAGAACAGAGGGTGCAGGGTCGCCCGTCCCCGTATCGGGAACCAATGTCTTTGTCGATACAGCAACCTTTACACGACTGGAGAACTACAATGCACCCTTGGATGCAACAACAACAGCAATACAGATCGCTATGACATTTCGCTATAACGCATCAAGCACCGACTGGTCCTACGCGGACACCCTTCGCACGACGGTTACGTTAAGGTAGAATATAGAGGATAGAATATGGAATATAGAAAACAGAATATAGAAGTTAGAATATGGAATAAAAAAAATACAGGAATTAAGTCCCTGTATTGTGTTCCAAATTCCAAATTCCAAATTCCAAATTCTGCTCAGCGTGGTGTCGCAACTCTCCCCACGGTACTCGTTCTTGGTGTGATGGCGCTTGCGGTAGCGGTGGGGATTACCGCCGTGTCACTCACTGAGTCTTTTATTTCACAGGGTTCGGCGCAGTCCTCGCGTGCTCTTTTTTATGCTGAGGCTGGTGCCCGCGATGCGCTCATTAAAATCGCGCGCAATAAAAACTACACATGCAGTTCTGCTGATTGTTACCCAATCGATTTTAGTACCAATGGATGTAGCCTGCTTAATGACTGCGCCAAAGTCTCCGTCTCTGCCGGCATAGGAACCGCAGGCGACCCCAAAATAGTCACTGCAAAAGGTATTATGAAAGCCAGCACCCGCACGATGCAGGTAAGCGTCATTCTTGATACTTCCGGTAATGGTGAGATCACTACTGCCGCATGGAGCGAGCTCACTAACTAAATAGATTTTGTTATTCGTGGCGGAGGGCTTCGATAGGGCTCTTTTTTGCTGCGGTGCGGGCGGGGTAAATACCAAAGACGAGGCCGATGAGACCTGACACACCGAGACCAAGGATTGCGGCAGAGACGGGGAAGCTAAATGACCAGGAGAGGGCGAGTACATTTGTGAGCACCAGAGAGATGATAAACGCAAGACTGGCGCCCGTAAGGATACCTACGATGCCGCCAATACCCGTTAGCATAACTGCTTCAAGAAGGAATTGAGTCAAGATGTCGCTGTAGGTCGCGCCGAGTGCTTTACGGAGACCAATCTCCTTGGTGCGCTCGGTGACGGAGACGAGCATGATATTCATAATGCCGATACCACCTACGACAAGGGATATTGCTGCGACAGCAGCCAAGAATGCGGTGAGTATTGAGGTGATGGTCGAGAGTCGGCTGGCGAGATCAGCTTGGGTTTCGACAAAAAAGTCGTCTTTGTCAGCAATCGTAATATCGTGTGTTTCTCGAATGGTTGCAGTGATATCGTCTACGGTGCGCGCAATAGTACCCTCGTCTTCTGACTCAACGATAATACGATGGAAATATTTAATACCAAAAATGTAATCTTGTGCGGTGGTATAGGGGACGATTGCCGCCTCGTCAAAGTTAAAGAATGACACCTGCCCTTTTTCAGGGAGAATACCGACAATACGGAAACTGCGCCCTTTTATTTTTATTTTCTCCCCCAAGGCTTCAGAGTCACCAAAGAGCTCTTTTTTTACTTTGGTTCCAATAACGACGACACTCGTACGTCCGCGCACATCCTCTTCGGTAAAGTATGAGCCCTGTTCTACGGGGAGGTCAAAAATGGTCTCGATGAGCGGTGTTGCTCCAAAAATAGTGAGACGATAGGTCTCGTTCTCGTGCGAGCTTGAGTCACCGCCAAACACGAGGGGCATAATAGTTTTGAGGGTTGGCACATTTTCTTTGCGTTTCAAAGCATCAAGGTCGCGTTCTTTGAGTGAGTCACTCAGGACTTGTGCGGCATCAGCAGGCCCTTTGGGTTCACGTCCGGGTACTACAATGATAGTCTTTGATCCCATCCCCTGTATTTGCCCCAAAATGAGGTTCTGAGCACCTTCGCCGAGTGACATCACGAGAATAATCGCTGCGACACCAATCACGATACCAAGTATCGTGAGAAGCGATCGAGAGCGGTTTGCTTCGAGGCCTTTGTATGCGGTTTGGATACTATGTTTGAAGGTCATAATAGTGAATTTACTTGATCAAAATGCCTCCGTTGGTGTGGTGGGGACTCGAGACCTGGGTGTCACTTTCTATAAGGCCGTCCTTGATACGAATGATGCGTTTTGCATGCTCGGCAGTGTAGGTTTCGTGCGTGATGAGAATAATAGTGTGCCCAAGTTCCTCATTGAGTTTTTGGAGGATTTCGATGACCGCACCACCTGATTTTGAGTCAAGGTTACCGGTTGGCTCATCAGCAAAGATGACTTCAGGACTACAGACAAGCGCTCGCGCTATGGCGACACGCTGCCTTTCGCCGCCGGAAAGTTGTGCTGAGTCAAAGGAAGTACGATGACTGAGTCCAACGGAATCGATAGCTTTAAGTGCAAGGGTGTCCCACTCAGACTCGGGGATATTTGAGTAGAGGAGAGGCAGGCGCACGTTTTCAAGAACGGTTGCGTGAGAAAGGAGGTTGAATGACTGAAAGATGAACCCGAGTTTTTTGTTGCGGATATGCGCAACTTCGTCACCAGTGTAGGATTTTGCGTCTTGCCCGCTAAAGTTGTAGGAGCCGTCTGTGTAGTCGTCGAGAAAGCCCAAAAGGTGGAGCAGGGTCGATTTGCCGGAGCCTGACGGCCCCATAATGGCGACAAACTCACCCTTTTCTATCGAGAACGAAACACCATGAAGTACGGGCGTCTTTACTACGCCGTCATCATAGACTTTGGTAAGTTCTTTAACCTCGATGAGGGGCATAGGAGGTTATTTAGGGGTGACAAGGACTTTGGTGCCCTCGGTTACACCTGAGGTAACCTCGATCATTCCATCAGACCCACGGAGACCCGTCGTAACTACAGTCTCGGTGGTAGTGTTGTCCGAATTAACAACCGTAACAAATTTGTCGCCATTTTTTGTGGCGATGGCGCGTTGGGGAACAGCAAGAACATTGCGTGCCCCCGCAGTAGCGATGTCGATATTTGCAGTCATTCCTGATTTTATGCGAGGGTCGTTCTTGGTGAAATTGAGGGTGACTTTATAAGTAGGAACATTGTCGATAATGGTCTCTGCGGGGTCGATAGCGGTGACGCGTCCTTCAAATACTACATCAGAACCATAGGCATCGAGAGTTACCTTTGCGGTATCGCTCTTCTTGATCTTTGCAATATCAGCTTCAGGCACATTTGCTTCCATTTCAAACGAGGCGTCTGAAATGATACTGATGAGCGGTACGGTTGTGTTTGCGTATTCACCTGTCTTTGCGTCAACCTTGGTGACGGTGCCGCTTATAGGTGCATAGATGCGATGCTTGCGGAGCTCGCCCTGCGCTGAGAGAAGGCGCGCTTCTTGAGCGGCAATGACCTCAGATGCAGTCCCTGCTTTAAGGAGCGAGAGTTCGTTCTTTACTTTAGCGACGGTAAGGATGAGGGATGAAATCGCTTGCCTCTTTGTGTTGATCGCGGCGATTGCGGTAGCGATATTGGTGCGCGCAGTGTTTACATTTGTACGGTAGGTATCAAGTCCCGTTGTGGCGATAGTACAGTCAAGGGTGAGTGTGCGATTGACCGCCTCAAGGAAAGATTTTTGTTTTTCGAGATGTGCGCTCGTTGTTTCAAGGAGAGCAGCAAGTTCCGCATTTGAGGGTGATACAGAGAGTTTTGCAAGCTCGGTGCGCCAAATATCAATATCGTATTCGTTCGCAAGGCGGAGTGTGGTGCCGTTTACATCAAGACCGCTGTCGCAGATTTGGTAGGTGAATTTGTAGGATGAGGTTTTGAAACCGGAAAATATACCGGTCATTTTTATATGAAGAGCATCATCGGACTTATTGAATGCGTCATCTATC
>MHUY01000036.1 GCA_001825115.1 Candidatus Yonathbacteria bacterium RIFOXYC2_FULL_47_9
AACGTCACTACCAACAACCAAGCATCTGCCCTCACCACCATGACCGCGAGCTACTGGAAGAAGGACCTCATCCTCCGCACCTTGGATGGTAACCTTCACTACATCTACGGTCAGACACAACACGCAACCGAGCAAGATGCTAAAGACGCCGCACTCCCTTCAATCCCTACCGCCATCACGAACGGAGGAAGCGCCTACCTTGCAACTGCCGTCGTACAGAACGGTGACACCACACTTGCTGACCGCCTCTACGACATCCGTCCAAACCTTGCGCGTGTCTTTGGCTTTAGTACCTCAGGTACCACCGGCTCCATCGCTACCCACAGTGCCCTTTCAGGACTCGGTGCTGATGATCATACCCAGTATCTCCTCACCAGTGGTGCACGTGCCATGGCAGGGAACCTCAATTTGGGAACCAATGCCATTACGGGACTCACCACTCTTACTGCAACAGGACTCCTTCAGACCACCGCTACCACCGAGCAGATGCGTCTGCGCTATGATGCTTCTAACTACACGAGCTTTACCGTTGGGTCTACAGGGGCGCTCACGATTGGTACCACCGGGACGGGGACGACGACGATCACCAATGGGGTGAATGTGGGGACGGGAAATGGGTATTATATTGGGGGGGCCTCAGTTATTTCGACTAACGGAAAGACTTTTGGTGTCGGGAATGTCAATACCGGTACTGGTGCTGTATTAGGAAGTTCAAATACGGGCTCTAGTAATTTTGCGAATGCTGTAGGTATGTCGAATACAGCGAGCGGATTTTTTTCAAATGCTTTTGGCTACGGAAACACAGCGAGCGCATTTGATTCCAGCGCCTTTGGTTTTGGTAGTCAAGCGACCTCGTCGGATGCTGTTGCATTTGGGTTCAATACTTCTGCGGGAGGTGCGGATAGTGTTGCTATGGGAAACACTGTTGCTGCATATGCAAATGGTTCTATCGCTATCGGTAAGAATATCACCAACACCACCGCAAGCTCTCTCATGATAGGCCCCTCCGATGCGGCAAAGATGACCATTCTTTCGAGTGGCAATGTGGGGATTGGGACGACGAGTCCGTATGCGAAACTTTCCGTCGTTGGTGAAGTTGTCGCTTCATATTTTACGGCGACTTCAACCACGGCGACAAGTACGTTTGCAAATCATATTAGTGTTGCAGCAGGAAAGTCATACCGCATAGGAGGAATCCCTGTTCTCGCATACGATTCGTCAACGGGGATGTTTAATGTGGGAGCCAATACCAATACCAGCAGTGGTGTGACAGCGGGAACTGACAATACTTCCTCTAATATTTTTTCGAGTGCATTTGGATCTAGTAATACCGCAAGCGGATCTTTTAGTAATGCATTTGGGTATGCAAATCAGGCAACCTCCTCAAATGATGTTGCCTTTGGGTACGGCAATAATGCTGGTGGTGGAGATTCTGGCGCATTTGGGCATTACAATAATGTGTATGCATCACAATCTGTTGCTATCGGTTATGGTATTACCAACACGACCGCAAGCTCTCTCATGATCGGCCCTTCGGATGCCGCAAAACTCACCATTCTTTCGAGCGGTAATGTGGGTATTGGCACCACGAGTCCGTATGCGAAACTTTCGGTGGTCGGACAGGTTGTTGCGGATTATTTCACCGCAACATCAACCACCGCAACATCTACTTTTACCGCAGGAGTGAATGTGGGGAGTGGAAACGGGTATTTTGTAAACGGAGCGTCTGCTGTCAAGGGTGCCCTGGGGACAGCAACGACATTTGGTTTTTCGAATACGGTAGGTGTGACGGGGATAGCGTTTGGAAATTCGAATACTTCATCAGCGCTTGGGAGTGCAGCATTTGGACTCAGTAATACGGCAAGCAGTATTTTTGCGGTTGCTTTTGGAAACTCAAATGGTGCAAGTGGAACCAACTCTGTGGCGATGGGATATAGCAATATTGCAAGTGCTGCGAATTCAATTGCTATTGGTAAATCTGTCAATAATTCAATTGCAGACTCCCTCCAAATCGGCGCCTCCAACACCGCAAAACTCACCATCCGCTCATCAGGGAACATGGGTATCGGTACCACCTCTCCATACACAGCCCTCTCCGTCGTTGGCGAAGTCGTCGCTACCAACTTCACCGCCACCACCACGACCGCTACCAGCACCATCTTGGGCAAGCTCGCTGTAGGATACAGCCAAGCAAGCGCCAGTGTAAACGGCACCTACTTCACCGGTGGTCTCACCTCATGGATGAACAATGTCGGTGTAGACGATGTAGAGATCGGCCTTGGCCGTGCCGACAACACCACCGCTACTGCAGGCTCTATGATATTTGGCGGTCGCTCTCGTGGTACTCTCGCGGCTCCAACCGCTGTCACCAGTGGCGACACCCTCCTTACCCTCCAAGCAGTTGGTCACGATGGTACCGACTTTGCAAAGTCCTCTGCTATCAGTTTTGAAGTAGATGGTACTCCTGGTGCTAATGACATGCCCGGCAGAATCGTCTTTAGTACCTCTGCAGATGGTGCACAAGCTCCTATAGAGAGAATGAGAATCAAGAGTACAGGAAATGTAGGTATCGGTACCACCAGCCCTACAGCACTACTTCATGTGTATTCAAATCAAAACGCAACAGCAAATTCATTCACCCTTGAAAACGCTAACAGCGGCGCCTTTGCAACAACATTGGTGAATTTAAATAACAATTTAGGAGCCATTGGCTCTCTTAGTACTTATGGCTCTTTCAACTTAGTGTACCCTCAATTTGTCTCAAGGTTTGTTGTCGGTTCTGATCCAGATAATGCGGGCGGTATAGACATTGTTTCGCAAAAAACCACTGGCGACATTCGCCTTTATACTGGAGGCACCGCCACTACAAAAGAGCGTGTTCGTATTCTTTCCAACGGCAATGTAGGTATCGGTACCACTTCTCCTTACGCGAAACTCTCTGTTGTTGGTGAAATTGTTGCTTCATATATTACGGCAACAAGTACGACCGCGACGAGTACATTCGCCAACCATGTTTCGATAGCAAGCGGGAAGGAGTACCGTATCGACGGTGCACCTGTTTTGTCAACAAATGGTACTGGAGGGATTGTCGGGTTTGGAAATTCCTACAGCTCTTCGGGGGTCGCGATGGGTAAAGGCAACGCTGCAACAAACGCTATCTCCGTTGCGGTAGGTTATTCTAATACAGCAAGTGGAGCATTTTCTTCTGCGGTTGGTGGATTGAACACAGCAAGTGATACTGCCGCTTCGGCGATAGGTTATGGAAATAGCGCAACAAGCTCGTCTGCTGTTGCCATAGGCTATGGCAATAACTCTGGTGGTGCTTCGTCGGTAGCGATGGGGAAGAGTAATAGTGCATATGCAGCAACCTCCATCGCTATTGGTTCAAATGTCGTCAACACCATTGCAAGTTCCCTCATGATCGGGCCCTCCAACACCGCTAAACTCACCATTCTTTCCTCGGGGAATACCGGTATTGGTACCACTACTCCATTTAGTACGCTCACCGTCGGGGCAGGTAATATCGGGGCGTTCAACGGAGCGCTCTGTGCAGACAACGGGGGGCTCTCCAAGTGTTACGGTACGCTCACCGCTGGTGTTGTCTATGGAGATTCTTCCTCATTTGTTGCGTCGGATATTGCAGAAAATTACCCCGTTGCAGATACTACTCTTGAGGCTGGAGATATCGTTATGGTTGCATCTACCCTTACCTCCGAGGAGCAAACCAAGCGTGATAACGACAAAGAAAAGCTCACCACGCTCTATCAAGGTGAGACCCCCTCTTCTATAAAAGAGACCATTGGTACTTCTGTTGAAAAAGCAACCATCGAAGGCGGCTACAAGGTCATTGGTGTCATTTCGACTGCTCCCGGTGTCCTCCTTGGTGATACAACAGGTCTCGCCCTCGATACTGCTTTTAAGCCTGTAGCGCTCTCGGGTCGTGTACCGCTCAAGGTCAACAATGAAGGGGGGGGCATTAAGGCAGGTGATCCTATTGCCCTCTCTACTACTCCTGGAGTAGGTACTAAAGCAACGACCACTTCTCGTGCCTTTGTCGGTACTGCCCTCGAAGATTTCTCAGGGGCCGAAGGTAAAATTCTGGTTTTTATGAATCTTTCCTCGGCGCGCCTTGATACCAAGATCGCTCAAGGCACTATCGGTAAAGGGCAGTCATCCTTCTGGGACATCGACGATTCAACAGGGCGTTTAAAGTACATTGCTGCGCTCGATCTCAACGACTTCGATATCGTCAATGTCAAAGCCATCAACGCAATAGGAAGTAAGTGGAGTATTGATGCGTTTGGCAGAATGGTCGTGGAGGAAATCAAGACCAACAAACTCTGCGTGGGGGAGACCTGTGTGGATGAAAGTATGCTCAAGAAAATTCTTGAAAAAGTGGGGATTGGAGCATCAGCTACTGGTCCTGTTGTGGTCACCCCCGAGCCAACACCTGTGCAAGAACCTCTCGTTGAAGCAGCTCCAGAACCGGTCGTCGACGAATCAGAACCAACGTCAACACCAGAAGAATCAGCTGATTCGCCTGCGGTAACACCAGAGCCTACACCAATCGTTGAGGAAGAAGAACCTGTTTCAGCACCAGAGCCGACTCCTGTTATCGTAGAGGAGCCTGCGCCAACATTGGAACCTGTCTCCGCACCAGAACCAGCTCCGGTAGCAACACCTGAACCAGAACCAGTCGTCGTACCTGAGGCCGTTGTTGTTGCCGAAAATATCTAGGCTTAATTATAACCGTAAAATTTTGTGATTTGTTCACCAAATTTTATGAACCAGATGTGTGGTATCTAAGTTGCGCGCTGGCCTCTGAGAAGGTATACTTTAACGAGCAATTACAATTTAGCAGTTAATAATTAAACAGTTTTATGGAAAAAGGACACGAGCAATCAATCACTCCCGAAAATACAAAAAAAAGCCGCGGTTCCGACTGGACTTCTTTTGCAGCTCTCTTTCTTGGGGTAGCACTTCTTCCGGTGTTCTTTTTACCGGTATTCAATCTCCCTATCGATGTGACTAAAAGTGCGTTTCTTTTTACGCTAGTCATTGTCTCATTCCTCTTGTGGCTTGTTGCGCGAATGAAGAGTGGAAGATTTGTGTTCCCTAGGAGTATGTTACTAGGGGCAGTAATGACCATCCCTTTCGCGTTCCTGATAGCAGCATTTTTTTCCGAAGTGCCAATGGTTTCTCTTTTGGGGATTGAGTACGAAATAGGAACATTCTTCTCGGTTCTTGTTCTTGCCCTTGCAACACTTCTTGCGTCGATCTTTTTCCAAACAAAGGAGCGTACTTTTTCTTTGTACGGCTGGTTCGTCGGAGCGTCCTTTGTGGTGTTTTTGTTTATAGTAGGGGGACTTCTGGTTTCTAGTGGTGTTTTACCCTCATTCCTCTCTCCTTACCTTTCACCAAATATCGTAGGGAAGTGGAACGACCTTGCTGCCTTTTTCGGGTTCACCGGCCTCATCTCGCTTGTTTCCCTGGAGCTCATGGTTCTTTCTAAAAAGCTAAAAATAGCGGCGACGGCCTCCCTTGTTCTTTCGCTTGTTGTTCTCACGCTGGTTAACTTCCAGCTTCTCTGGATTATTATGGGCGTCTTTTCGCTCGTTATGTTTGTATACGCAATATCATTTGGGCAGAAAGATTCTGGGGAAGAGGTTAACGAGAGAAAGATTCCCTTGTTCTCGTTTAGTGTACTTTTGCTTTCAGTACTCTTTGTGTTGGCAAGTGGTCCGATCAATGACCTTGTGCGTAATACGCTTCGCCTGAATATTCCACAGGAAGTAGTACGCCCAAGCTGGTACGCAACCACCATGGTTACCAAAGATACGCTGCTTAAGGATCCTGTTTTCGGTGTTGGTCCCAATAGGTTTTTGAATGCGTGGGCTACTTATAAGCCATCGGAGATTAATACAACGAGCGCATGGAGTGTTGATTTTAACAATGGAATCGGTGTAATCCCTTCTTTTGCCGCTACGCTCGGCATCCTTGGTATTATCGTCTGGATTGTGTTCCTCAGCCTCTTCTTGTATACAGGGTTCAAGGCGATATTTAAGGTGGATATCGACAAAACAGCACACTACCTTCTCGCTTCTTCGTTCCTTGGTGCGGCATACTTGTGGGTAATCGCGATTTTTTATGTCCCTAACATAACTCTCTTTGCTCTTGCTTTTGTGATGACCGGAGTGTTTATCGCAACACTTACTTCCGGGGGTATCGTTAAGAATTACGACTTCTCGTTTCTCGACGACCCGCGTGTTGGTTTTGTGTCGGTGTTGGTGCTTATTCTCTTTATTATTTCGTCGATTGTTGGTGGATATGTAGTTGCCGAAAAGTTCCTCTCTCTCGTGTCGTATCAAAAGGGTGTGATGCTTGCTGGGCGTGGTGATGTGGCGGGTGCGCGTACTGCGCTTGAGAATGCAAAAAATCTTCGCGAAAGCGATCTTTATTATCGCGCACTTTCCGAAATAAACATCAATAGTCTTGGGGTCATCCTAAATCAAAAAGGTATCTCACAAGAAACCGTTAAAGCGCAATTCCAGCTGGCTTCAAGAGAGGCAATCGATAACGCAATCAAGGCGACACAGTTCGATCAGACTAATTATGTAAACTGGGTCTCTCTTGCACACGCATATGAAACATTGATTCCTTTTGGGACTGCAGCGGAGTTTTATGAAAGCGCAAAAAAGAGCTTCGAGGAAGCAATAGCACGAAACCACAACAGCCCCGCCCTCTATCTTGAGTTGGCGCGCCTTGAGTTAGTGAACAAGAATGTTCCTGAAGCAAAGAAATATATTGCCAGCGCCCTTACTATGAAGAATGATTATGTGGATGCAATATTTCTCCTCGCACAGATACAGGCCGACGAGGGTGACTTGAAGAACGCCATCCTTTCGACCGAGACAGCATCACTTGTTTCTCCTAATAATATCGGTGTGTTCTTTCAGCTTGGATTCCTTCGTTATAAAAACGGTGACTATGCAGGAGCGGTCTCGGCACTCGAGCGTGCGGTAGAGCTCAACCCGAGCTACTCAAATGCAAAATATTTCCTCGGTCTCTCGTACAGTAAAGTCGGAATGTTGACTGAGGCGATTCGCCAGTTTGAAGATATCAAAGTTATGAATCCAGATAATAGCGAAGTGCAAACTATCCTTAATAACCTGAAAGCAGGTGGCAGTGCCTTTACGGGCACGACCGTGAAAGCTCCTGAAGATAGGGATACTCCACCAATAAAGGAAAAGAAAAGATAGTTGTTGTAAATTAATAGAAAGTTAAAATATACCATTATGTCATTTGAAGCATTCACACCGGGGCAAGACGACGCAGCTAGAAAAATACTCGAAGGCTCAACTCTCGAAGGCGTCGGTTTTGGGGATGAAGGAATCGAGAAATCAGAAACTGGACACGAGGCGCGACGTGGCAGCACAGAGTCAAACCCATTCTCGAAACAAGGTTCAGGATCTTACGAAGAAGACGAACAGGGGAGAAAAATCATTGGAGAAGAAGAAGCAAACAAAGCTAAAAAATGGCTTGAAGAAAAAGGTTCAAATACCGAAGGGTGGAAACTGGAATAGTAAATAGTATTCAGCACAAAAAAGCCCCATTTATGGGGCTTTTTTGTATCACGGCGTAGTTCAGAGAGAGGAGAAAACTCGTTTTCTTTCTTAGTTATTTTGTGCTATAATAGGAAGATTATGGCGCGAAAAAGTGAAGTAAAAGTTCCCGAGGATGCTCCCGAAGTGGTTCCTCATGTGAATGTTATTCCTATCGACATTTCAGTCGAAATGAGAGAATGTTATCTCGACTATGCGATGTCGGTCATTACTTCGCGTGCGCTTCCTGATGCGCGCGACGGCTTGAAACCCGTGCATCGTCGTATTCTTTTCTCGATGAGTGAGATGGGACTCACTGCTTCCGCAAAGTTCCGCAAGTCAGCAACGGTAGTCGGCGATGTACTCGGTAAATATCATCCGCACGGTGATTCGTCGGTGTATGATGCTATGGTAAAAATGGCACAGGAGTTCTCCTTCCGTTATCCGCTGGTTATGGGACAAGGAAACTTTGGTTCAGTTGACGGAGACTCTCCTGCGGCAATGCGTTACACCGAAGCAAAAATGTCACGTATTTCAGCAGAGCTTTTAAGTGACCTCGAAAAAGAGACTGTTGATTTTCGTCCCAACTATGACGGTACGCGCAAGGAACCAGTTGTATTTCCTGCATCGGTACCAAACCTGCTCTTGAACGGTACTATGGGTATCGCCGTTGGTATGGCAACCAATATCCCTCCTCACAACTTGGGTGAGGTTATTGACGCAACGGTGCATCTGATCGATGAACCCGAATCAACCTCGGAGGATCTTCTCCAGTTTGTAAAAGGCCCAGATTTCCCTACGGGTGGAGTGGTGTTTGGAGAGGCAGATATGAGGCACGCATATACCTCGGGGCGTGGCGGTGTGGTCGTTCGTGGTGAAGCGGAAATTGTTGAGGATGAGCGTTTGACGCAGATCATCATCACTTCGCTTCCATATCGTGTTAACAAAGCAGAGCTCATCATAAAGATTGCTGATCTCGTACGCGAGAAAAAGCTCGAAGGTATTCGCGGTCTACGCGACGAGTCGACAAGAGATATTCGCGTGGTTATCGATTTAAAAACAGGTGCATACCCACAAGCCGTACTCAACTACCTTTACAAGCACACTGATCTTGAGACATCGTTCCACTACAATATGGTGGCGCTTGTAGATGGCGTCCCCCAGACACTCTCTCTTAAGGGGATTCTTTCAAATTTCATTGGACATCGCCAGGTGGTAGTGCGTCGTCGTACCGAGTACGATCTCCGCAAGGCCGAAGAGCGTGAGCACATTTTGCTTGGTCTTAAAAAAGCACTCGACCATATCGACCGTGTTATTACCATCATTCGCGGGTCAAAGGATACTGCAACCGCAAAGGTAAACTTGATAAAAGAATTTAAGTTCTCTGATATTCAGGCAACGGCGATTCTCGAAATGAAGCTCCAGAAACTTGCAGGCCTCGAGCGCAAAAATGTCGAGCTCGAGCTCAAAGAAAAGCAAGCCTTTATCAAGGAATGCAAAGACCTTCTCGCCAGTGCAAAAAAGATTCTTGCGGTGGTCAAGAGCGAACTCGGTGACATCAAGGAAAAATACGGCGATGACCGCAAGAGTCGTGTGGTCAAGCATGGAGCAGAGTCGATTTCGGTTGAGGATATGATTCCTGATGAAGAGTCGATGCTCGTCTACACCAAAGGTGGTTATGTAAAGCGTACCAACCCTAGTGAATATCGCCAGCAGAACCGTGGCGGAGTCGGTGTTGTTGATTTGAATACCAAAGAAGAAGATTTTATTACGCTATTCCTTTCAGCAACAACACATAGCGACCTGCTCTTCTTTTCGGACAAAGGAAAGGCGTACCAGATTAAGATGTATGATGTTCCCGAAGGTAAGCGCGCAACCCGTGGTAAATCCATTATGAATTTCATTGCGCTCTCGGGAGAGGAAAAAGTTACTTCGATACTCTCCATGCCAAAGGCGCTCAAGGAGTCAAAACTCTCTCTCTTTATGGTAACCAAACAAGGTACGGTCAAAAAGGTATCAGCAGAGAGCTTTAAAGATGTACGCAGAAACGGCATCATTTCTATCAAGCTTGAAACTGGTGATGAGCTTCTCGCTGCGATCTTTACCGAAAAGGGTGACGACATTATTTTAACGACGGCAAAAGGACAAGCGATTCGTTTCAAGGAGTCTGATGCCCGTGAGATGGGACGTGCTGCCGGTGGAGTGCGTGGTATGAAGCTCGGCAAAGATGACTTTATTGTGGGAGCCGATGTGGTAAAGAAGGATGCCGAAAAACCCGAGCTTATGGTAATGAGCGAGAACGGCTACGGCAAGAAAACCGCAATGAAAGAATACAAAGTGCAAAAGCGCGGTGGTTCGGGTATTAAGACCGCCAAAGTAACCGCAAAGATCGGCGCGATCATTGTTGCTAAAGTGGTGACCCCCGTATACGAAGAACTTGTGGCAATCTCGAAAAAAAGCCAAGTAATCCGTATTACGATGAAAGATGTGCCATCACTAGGACGTGATACACAGGGCGTACGCATCATGAAGCTTCGTGAAGGGGACAGTATTGCGTCATTGACCTGCCTCTAGAGCAGAATGTTGAATTTGAAATATAGAGAAAAGCTCACATCAAAAGTTGTGGGCTTTTCTGCTTCCATATTTTATGCAGATAGAGTAAAATGTACTTACATATTGAAATATGAAATTCAATATTCTATTTTATGGATTTACCAAATTTTACAAACCCTATAGAAAACATCAATGAGCTTGGTGTATACGACGGCATGATTGCTGCTGATCTTGGGGCAGGGACGGGTTCTTATACAATTCCTCTTGCTGAACGAGTAGGGGAGAGTGGTCGTGTCTACGCTGTTGAGGTGCAAAAAGAATTCTTGTCCAACATTAAGGATGCAGCTATGGCACGGGGGCTTAAAAATGTTGAAGTTATTTGGGGTGATATTGAGCGTGTTAATGGCACTAAGATCAAGGATTCGAGTGTTGATGTAGCTGTCATCTCAAACGTGTTGTTTCAGGTGGAGGATAAGTCGGGGCTCCTCCTTGAGGCAAAGCGCATTCTGAAGTCAGGAGGCAAGCTCCTCCTTGTAGACTGGAAGGATTCATTCAACGGACTTGGTCCCGTAAAGGATGCGATTGTGACTGCTCCTGTGGCGCGCGCTCTTTGTGAACGGGAGGGGATGGTGTTTAAAAAGGAGATTCCTGCGGGAGAGCATCACTATGGTCTCGTGATGTTAAAATCACAATCATATGAAAAACCTTAATATTTTTCAAATCGTTGTACTGGGTATTTTTGCAGTCTTGATTGTTGTAGGCATGCTTGCATTTTCAGGTAAACTACCCCTCCCCGAGGGTGCAAAAGACGTGAACTACGGCAGCGTAACAGTGTGGGGGACTCTTCCTTCGGTCGTGATGGAATCTGTTATCGCCGAAGGGCTTAAAGGGGAAAAAAATATTACTATTAAATACGTCCAAAAGAACAAAGCAACATTTGCCGAAGACTTTCTCGAGGCGCTTGCTGCAGGTCGCGGACCAGATCTTTTCTTGATTGCACAAGACGAGATATTGCGCAATTTGAATAAAATAGCCCTCATCCCATATGCCGTTGTGACCGAGCGTGATTTTAAAAATACTTTTATCGAAGAGGGAGAAATGTTCTTTCGTCCCGAAGGAATCGTTGCATTACCCCTTACCATTGATCCAATCGTAATGTATTGGAATCGTGATATCTTAACAAATGCCGGTATTGTGACCGCACCTACTAAATGGAGTGAGTTTTACGAAATGATACCTCGAGTTGTTGTGCGTGACCAAAATGGAAATATTAGTCGCAGCTTCACCTCACTGGGAGAATATCGAAACGTATCACACGCAAAAGAAATTCTTTCCATTCTTATAATGCAAGCAGGAAACCCTATTGTAACCAATCGAAATGGAATTTTGTCGGCGAACCTAAAGGACGGGATTGATTCAGCGGGTGTCCTTAGTCCTGCGACACAGGCGGTAAATTTTTATACTCAATTTTCAGTCTCGGACAAGGATTCGTATTCTTGGAACAGGTCACTTCCATATTCTCGCGCGGCTTTTGAGGCAGGCGATCTTGCCATTTATTTTGGTTATGCAAGTGAGTATCAAGCAATCAAACAAAAGAATCCGCACCTCAATTTTGATGTTGCGGTAGTACCCCAGGCTGATAAAGTGAACGTTAAGACAACCTTTGGCCGTATTCAGGGGTTTGCTATGGTAAAGACATCTACCAACCTACAGGGGGCGATGCGTGCGTCGCTGCTACTTTCTGGTGGCGGTATGATCGAGGCGGTGGCGAAAGCCTCGGAGTTGCCTCCCGTCCGGCGTGATCTTTTGGCAAATAGGCCCGCTAGCGCCGTACAATCTATTTTTTATGATTCTGCACTCATCTCGCGTGCATGGCATGATCCGTCGCCGGTAGAAACCGACGAGCTTTTAGGGGGAATGATAGAAGACATTGGTTCAGGTCGGCTCAAGGTGAGCCAAGCCCTCTCTGTTACACAGAGCAGTATCAATAAGTTGCTTCAGCAATATCAATAATCTATGAAATTCATGAATACAAAAAAGGTTTACGGAGCGGTTTTGGCGGGAACAGCCCTCGTTCTTCCTGTGGTCGGATTTGCACAAATAGGTATTCCATGTGACGGAGCTGACTGTGGATTCGACGATTTGATTACTCTTGCGAATAACCTCATTCAGTTTCTTGTATTCACCGTTGCAGTTCCTCTCGCGGCCATTGGTTTTATGATGGTAGGAGCAAGACTAGTGCTTAAACAGAATAAAGAGGGAGCATGGAGTGAGGCAAAACAAAGTTTTGGTCTTATTGCAATGGGGTTCGGTATTATTCTTGCGGCATTCCTTTTAGTTAAAATGGTTCTTTTTGCATTTTTGAATACCGACGCAGGGTTCACTAGCTTCTTGCTTCAATAAAGGTTGCAGATGAAACAAAGAAGGGTGTATAATATAGCTATGAAAAATTTTTTTAGATCATTTATAATATTATCGTTGTTACTACTCAGTAGCGCTACTACTTTTGCCGCGGATGCTACAGGGGGCGGGACTCCGGCTCCTTTAGTCAGCGCTCAAGTAGAAAACCCCATTAAGTATGACAATTTTGCTGATTTTGTAGCGGCCGTACTCCAAACCGCAGTTGAGATTTTGATGCCGTTTGTTGTCCTTGCTTTTATCTGGTCAGGCTTTCTTTTTGTGCGAGCACAGGGTAAGCCTGCAGAGCTTGAAACTGCTAAGTCAGCAATTTTCTGGAGTGTTATCGGTGCCTTCATATTAATGGGTGCCTGGGGTTTTTCGCAAATTATCGCCACAACCGTAACAACACTAACTCAGTAAACTAATTATGGACTTTAAAGATTTTGTAACCTTCCTTGTTCTTGATTTTATAGAGCCAGTAATATGGCTTATTATGTCACTCGCGGTCGTTTATTTCCTTTGGAGTATCGCGCAGGTCATAATCAATAGCGACAATATGGACCAGCGTGAAGAGCTCAAGAAAAGAGCAGTCTGGGGAATCGTCGCACTTTTTGTCATGACGTCTGTATGGGGGTTAGTAAACATTCTTGTTAACACTTTTCAACCAGACACACAATTAAACCAGCTCCCACTCCTTCCTACGGGAGGAAATGACTAAATGGGCATGGCGGTAAAGAAACCCTTGTTTGAGTCTAAAAAGGCTTCAGGGGCTGTCCGCGTGGATTTATCCCCAGAGGGCATTAAGGGCCTTGTAGTTTGTTTACAAGTTTCGTATAATTATGTTTGTAGGACTGAGTCGGTCAGTATACATCATTAATAGTACAAGCATTATCATTATGAAAAAAGTTATTGCATTCGGTCTCGCGTTCATGCCGTTTTTAGCATCTGCGCAACTTAGCGGTGGCGTCCAGGATTTGAGTAGTGCGTTCTCGTTTACGAACAGTCTTTTGTCGAGTATCACCGTACTTCTCTTTGCTGCAGCATTCGTATTTTTCCTTTACGGAGTGTTTCAGTTTGTGCGTTCAGCAGGAGATGAGGAAGCGCGCAAGTCAGGTCGCGACCACATTATCTACGGTGTTATCGGTCTCGCTGTTATGGCATCGGTATACGGTCTCGTAAACTTCCTTACAGGTTCAGCGGCACTTACGCAAACATCAGTTACGATTCCATCACTTCCAACAATTCCAAACTAGCAATTTTCTTTCGTGAGTATTATTGAAAAATTTAGCGATCTTATCCTTAACCCCATAATCACCCTCCTTTTTGCGGTGGCTGTCGGATACTTTCTTTTTGGGCTCCTTCGTTTTATTCAAAACCAGGATGATGTGAGTGCTCAAGAAGATGGAAAACGGCATATGGTCTGGGGTGTTATCGGAATATTTCTGATGATCGCAGTCTACGGAATCTTGAACCTTATTGGAACAACCGTAGGGAATATCACACAATAGAAAGTTTACGGAAAGTAAAAAACATCTGCACAAATCCGCAGGTGTTTTTTTATTGAGCCCAATATCAAAGAAAAAGCCCTCGAATTACTTCGAGGGCTTTGAGTTGAATTGCAAATTTAACGAGACCAGGTTATGTTTACGGTAACCGTTGTCGGAGCGTCATTCGATGAAGAAACCCACAAAATGAAAGCACGTAAATCGTGCGGAAGATTAAAGCTTCCGTCACCTGCAGGTACCGTAAATACTTCTCGTACTCGGTATTCATCTCTGTGGACGCCAGGGACGGAGTGTTCCACCCAGCACTTTTCCCCGTTGAATATACCGTCTGAGCATACCTGAGGCTCTTCTTGAGTGAGACTGTGTTCAACAGCAACTAGGCATCCTTGAGGGCATTGTATATCGAAGTTTTCAATAAGAGATGCTTCCGGAGGAAACGATACTCTCTCAAAAACTCCTGGCCTAACAGTTATGCTTTGCGGTGTTGTATTTTCGATCGATTTTAATGCTTCGTGTTTGACTGTTGTGTCGTCTGAGTCAGATGGCTGTATGTACTGCGTGCTGCCCAACCCGTATCCTTTTTGTGGATTAAACGGTGACCCTGTGAGCGCAATAGCTACCGCAATAATCATGGCAAATACCATAATCTTTTGATAGAACGGCGCTTTCTTTTTTTCCTGCATAAATGCAGAAGCAAAGATAAGGTAAGTTATCACCAAAGCAGCAAACGTTTTTCCGTCCCGAGTAAAGAAGCTCCACCAGCCAAGTGATTCGTTGGTGAGCCACATTACTAACAGCAGCGCAATAAAGAGCAGGACGGGTAGGATATAACCAGAAAGACCATCGCTTGCACCACTTATTTCTGGTAATGCAAATTTTGGTAGTCCCCAACCCCATCGCCCTGTTTTTTTGAGTCTGCCGAAGTACAGAAGTATTCCCACAAGTACAACAATGGTTACGGTAATCCAGGTAAGTATCTCAAGCATCATGAAGCTCCTTTTTTGTCAGCGGGGATAGTGAGCATTGCCGAGAGATTAAGATCTCTTCCGACGAGCGTCACATTTGCTCCAGCATGTTCAATAGCGTGATAGCCCTTAAGAACAAGTGCTTTCTCGCTCATTTTTTCAGCCGCAGCATTAACAATATTAATTGCTTCTGCTTCACCACGGGCTTCTTCTATTGCTGCCAATGCTTTTTGTTTTGCTACCTCTCTTTGAATGATGACACTGCGCAAGCCCTCATCGGCAGGGTCTATTTCAACTACCTGAACAATGCTAACTGATACACCAAATTCTGATGTCAGTTGGGTTCTTGCAGATTCCATAATTCTTCGCAGGGCCCTCTCCAATCTTGGTCCCGCGTGCGCCGCATAGTCTGCCATTTCGTGGTCACCTTCTGGTGCAACAAAGTCATTTATGGACAGGCTCGAGAATTCATCCCGAGACCAACCAGAGATTCTCTCCATTGCAGCATCAAGCCAGCGTTTTACGCGAAAGAGTGCTTTTGCAGGATTGGTGATCTGCAGCGTTACAAGAAGTTTTATCGTGTAGGGAATTCCGCCCTCAAGCTCAATTTTGTCTAAGATAATGCCGTAGACATATTTTTGCACCAAGATCCATTCGATTTCTTCGGGTGCGCGCTTTTCAAAACGATCATCCATCCATTCGAATTTATATCGGTGCAAGCTGAAGAAAGGGGGAATGCCTACCCAAGAAACTCCACGGATAGGGAAGACGAAAGAAGCAAGCACAGAAATTATTCCGGGACTTTCATCTTGCACAATGTTGTATCTTTCAAGATCGTCAGAGGCCCCGTTTGTTATAGTTTCAGCAAAACGATATCCCGTGTAACGAAGTACCATTTTATGAAATTTCTTGTTGCGCATAATGGCAACAGCTTCACCTTCCTTTGGGGTAACCCAAAAAATACCAAGGCTGGAACAAAGGTAAATTACCAACTGGGCAAGGTACCATATAACAACTATCAAAACTACAGAAAGAATTCCGTCCATGTTGCTCTCCTTTAAGTCAATTTACATCTATCAAAGATCTGACAATTTCCTATAAAAATGATAGCACTTTTTAGCGAAAAAGTCAAGCACCTGTCTCAAATCCTGCTTTGAGCCCTCGCTGTCCTTAATGGCAAAAAAGGGGTATAAAAAACAACCCAGCTATACAAGTTGGGTTGTTAAAGAATAGATTTTACTGAAGACTATTTGTGGGCCTCAAGTAATTTTATCTTCATTTCAGTGATTCTCGGCCGGCCTTTTTCTAAGAGGAAAGTTACTGAGTGGAATTCCTCATACGAGGGATTCATTTTTTCGAGTAACGTAAGACATCTTTCTTCGTCGCCAGAACCTTTTTCTGTGACTCCAATGGCTTCTGAAATTTGGCGCATTTCCTCACGTCTGCACCGCCCCTCTTCTTTGAGTGCTTTAGCTTTTGCTTGTTCGCGCCCTTTCTTGTTTCCGATTTTAATCGAGATAAAAATCGAAATGAAACAGATTAGGACGCCTATACACATAAACCAAAACATGAGGGTGTTGAGTGGTGCTCTCTGTAATCCTTCAAATATAAACATGTCGTCACCTCTTTGTGTGTAAAGAAAAAATATTCACATTAGCCATTAAATGAGACGCTCATCGAGCGTGTTTAATAGGCTGTACCTATTAAAAAGTATGCACTAAATTGCAATAATGTCAAGTGTCTGACTCTTTTGCAGGACTCACAAACAGCAATATACCGAGGTATTACCTCGGTATATTGCTGTTTGTCCTGTGGTGAGCGTGGACGAATTAGCAAATTCGCGTCCTGGACGCTAGACTCGAACCCTCAAGGATCACTCCATGAGCTTCTCAATTAGCAAATTGACCTACTGGGTAAATCAGCTGATTTGTGGCTTGGCCATAAACGACGCACACCTTTCTGAACTGAGTGGGCGCGGGGAGACTCGAACTCCCAACCCTTACGGGATACGCTTCTGAGACGTACGCGTATACCAATTCCGCCACACGCCCACTCAGTTCAGAAAAAAGCCCAATTCCTGAGTCAGCAGACTCACGTCCTGGACGACACGCTCGCGTAGCGTTTTATTCTAGCATATTTATTGTTCATTGTGCCGAGGGGGAGACTTGGTCACGAGTTACTAAGTGTCCTCGGATGATTACATCCTGCGAGCACTAAGTACTCTCGACCCCACCTCGTCTCCCTCGCAAAAGCCTCGGGATGACTGCGGCCGTTCAAGTCCTCGCGCACGCCAATCAGTTGGCGTGCTTCCTCGGCACACTCACTGTGTTCATTGTGCCGAGGAGAGGACTTGAACCTCCATGGGTTACCCCGTCTGCTCCTAAGGCAGGTGCGTCTACCAATTTCGCCACCTCGGCATGTGAGCTTAAGACTACCATTTAGTATATGGACGAGCAAGCTCGACTAATCTTGTGTGGTCACAGGTTACTAAGTCTGCTCGGGTGAGTGCACCCTGTGGGACGCAGTCGGAACCGAGCTACTCTTAGAACAATAGCAAAAATATGTGTTTAAATCAAAAAATGATATAATTTTCCCACAACTGAATATGTGCCTAAACTTGTAAGAAATTACAGGCATGGCAAAGAAAGTCCCGGAAAGACAGCAAAGAACCCATCATGTGGGGTTGTCTTTCCGGGCCATACAGGGAAACTTGTATGAACGGCTTCGGCCGTTGACCATGTGGTGGGCTTTTTGCTGCTCACCATATTAACTAACATATAATATGGAAAAAATTTTAATACTTGGAATTGTTCTCGCTGCTCTTGGCTTTATTGCTCAATTTTTAAATGCGAAAGGAGGCGGGGCGGTAGCTAAAAAAGAGGAGTGGCTTCCGTATTCTAAAAAAACGTGGTTACTTACGCGTGCGGAGAGAGAGTTTTTTAGCGTTCTTGAGCGGGCGGTTGCGGGTCAGTATTATATTTTTCCACAGCTTGCCCTTGATAAAATCGTAATGCTCGAAGGAAAGGGTTCCCTAAAGGGTGGGTACAGAAATAAGATTGATCAAAAGTCAGTAGACTTTGCGCTTTTTGATAAACAAAGTATCTCACCAGTTCTCATTATTGAGCTTGATGACTACACACACCAAAGACCAGAGAGACAGATTCGTGATGGGTTTGTGGATAGGGTTTTAGATCATTGCAATATTCCAATTCTTCACATTACTTCAGTTCCAAAAGAAGAAGAATTACGGACCCAAATTGGGGCAAAAATCAGCTTGTAAGGACTGAGAATTTTTGTTGTTTTTGTGCTAGAGTGTAAACGATGACCTCGAATAAAAACACCGCCGAAGAACGGAACCGCATAGAATTTAGCTGTATTTGTTTTGATATTAAAAATGAGTGCTCTTTTGGGGATGATATTGGACGCTTCTTCGATACCTTGAAGAGTAATGTGAAGCTTTTCCCCAAGGTATTAACTACTCAAAATGCAGGCCAAAATACTGATATTATGGTGGCCTCTTCTAGTGATAATTCTATTTCTGTAACGATCCGTAGGTTAACAAATAATTCCGGGAATTTGGATTATCGAGTCGGTTTTTATATCGTAACTAAATTTAAGCTTCCGCAAGAAAAATTTTCGATAATTGATGAATTTAGGCAAGATCTAGTTAAATATCTTGTCGATTTAAAGTTTGGAAAAATCTTTGTTTTAAGGGATGAGCTTTCCTCTATTTTACTAGAGAGTATATATCCAGATTTAAATAAAGTAGAAAATTACTTGAGGTCATACATTATTAAAAATTTTACGATAACTGAAGGAGTTGGATATACAACAAACCAGCTCTTTGATGGCGAGCAAAAAAATAAAACCAATAAAAGAAAAGGTAATGAAGATATTTTTGCACCGCTTTCTCCAAAAGATCAAGAAGGGCTTGTTGATTCAAAAATGTACTTGATTGATTTTGATGACCTTGGGAATATTATATATTCAAGTGCTTTTGGTAATTTAAAAAATGAAGATATCATTTCAAGAATAATCAGAGCAACAAGTCTTGAAGAGCTCAAAAAGGGCGTGCGTGGGCACGTAGATATTTACTTTAAAAAATTTCAAGAACTTAATTTTTCTGAAAAATGGGATTATTTAAGGTCTATTAGACACAAAGTTGCACACAATGGCTTAACGAAAATTGAGGAGATATCCAAGGCGAAAGGGATATTAAAGGAGTTGGTTGAGTTTTTAGAAAAAGAAAATCAAGAAATTATTGAAACCCCAACTCCACAGGAGAGTTTCCAGGATATTGAGAGAACTACACATACTCTTGATATTGGCTTCAAAGAAATCAGTAAAAACGAGCTAATTAATGAGCTTAGAAAATATGAAAAATGGTCGAGATCTTTGGGTCGAGATTTTTTTGGATTAAAGAATTTTCTATATAATATCATTGCAAGTAAAGGGTATCGTATCGGGAGTGCTTGGGATATTCTAGAAGAACTAGAGCGAGGCGGTTATTTAAAAATAGATGAATGGGTCGACCCTACTAGGCGGTTCCCAACACAAAAAGAGATAATCTTTCTCAAAGATCTCCCTGTTCACAGTTCGTAGCCTGCTTCTTGAGTAGGTTGTTTTGAGGATGGTTTTTTAAAAGAACTATTGACACTAAAATTAAATAGGTAGATACTGTCCATAGGCGAATCGATCTCTGATACAGAAGCACAAATATAGGGAACAATACATATCTCCACCTATATCATTTTTACTATACATACAACCAACAGATCAGGGCAAGTTTCATAAAAATGGGGATCAAATAACAAACATTAAGGGCGGTGCTAAAGAAAGAAACTCTATTTCAATAGGGCTTTTTTTGTTTGTGTCATAGTTTCTTTTTGTCTCTGCTCGCAAAGCAGGCGGATTTTCGCGCATCTTGCTCGCGCAATGCCTTTCAAGTACAGCAAAGAACTAATAGATGAAACGATCCTTTGTTTCAAAGATGAGGACGGTTTGGATATTTCAGAAGAAACAGCCGAGGAGTACCTAGACGGACTTTCGGGACTTTTTCTTGCTTTTGCAGGGCGAAGTCCGCGCTCGCACCTTACGGGCGACGCGGGCTCGCCTACTGACTTGATAACCCCTCACAGTTGTAAAGATTAATAATCCTCATGTATGTAATTTATAAAAAATATGGCCCAATCATCGAAATCACAGAAATCGAAAAAGAGCCGAGTAAGAAAGTACGTCTACACAGTTCCAGAAAAAGGGGTGCTGTATACGGCGCTCGGCGACCCGATAATATTAGACGGACGAAACAAATATGTGTGCGGCGCGTGTTTTCTGCTATTGAAGAATATGGATGCCCGCTCATGGTTACTCTCACCTTTGCTGGGGATGCGTCGGACGCCTCCTATGCAAACGATTCTCTCCGCACGTTCCAGGTGCGACTGCGAGCTAAGTATCCTGACGCCCACTCTCTCTTTGTTCCCGAGCTCTCTCCGCGAGGGCGAATCCACTTCCATGGTCTGCTTTTTAATGTGCCGTTGTGTCTCGGA
>MHUY01000037.1:0-5698 GCA_001825115.1 Candidatus Yonathbacteria bacterium RIFOXYC2_FULL_47_9
GTTTAATTGTATCATGGATGGAACTTGCGGGTATAGAGGGTTTGCTATACTATGGCTAGCAGGCTCAAGTTTAAATTTTTTGTCCGTCCGGAGCCGAATCAGCAGATTTCGCCTCACGGGTCAGTTGGTGTTTTGCCCTTAGGTCATTCTACTGAATGACCCAGTAGGTCAATTTGTTAATTGAAGCACGAAGCTTATTTTGGCTAGCGAAGAGCGTGTGGACGAGTAATCTCGTACATAACGTCTGAGCGAAGACAAAATATGGTACTTTAAAATTTTTTGTCCGCCCATAGCTCAGTTGGTTAGAGCACGGAGCTTATATCTCCGCGGTCCCAGGTTCAAGTCCTGGTGGGCGGACAAAGAATTTTAATACCATATATCTCCGCGGTCCTTGATTCTGAACAAGCAAGTTCTGAATCAGTAGATTCACGGCTTGACCAGAGACTCCTGGTGGGCAACAGGAATCAACAAAAAAGACTGGGTGAAACCAGCTTTTTTGTTGTCTGACATTCTTATATTTTATCCCTTGTTTTCTTGCTCAATGGAATCCCTTTTCATCATCCCGCGTGCCGTAAGAGCAAAGAGTACGACGAGCACCAATCCCGCAAAACCCATTCCCGCCCACGGAAGCCACGGGTACTTTTCGGTGACGCGACCCTCTTCAGCATCACAGATGTCGCCAACCTTATCGCCGTCGGCATCTGACTGGTTGCGGTTTGGCTCATTAGGGCAGTTGTCGGTCGTATTCACGATGCCGTCTTTATCAAAATCATCGCACGAATCCCCTCTCCCGTTTCCATTCACGTCAACCTGGTCGCTATTGGTCAACGAGACGCAATTATCGCGCATATCAGGAATACCATCTCCGTCAGTATCGGCGACAACATACCCGGCATTCACTTGCGATGGGATATTGGCGAAACGCAGCACTTCGGTATCTGAGGCAAGATTAGCTGATTCTCCTACTGACACCGAGACTGAACGGTCAGCATTAAAATAAATACGATAACGGTGTTCTGGTTGAGAAAGGAAACGCAAAGAGCGAGAGCTTTTCGTGCCAGCGGATTCATCATTAAGCACGATTTCAGTTATACGAAGCATCTGTCCGTATGTAAATGATATTATCCATTCTTTCGCGGCTGTTTTTGGAAATACGACAGAGCTACTGTACATTCGAGACCGCGCGAGGACAATCTTTTCGCCGTCATCAGTATTTGCACGAATTTCAATCGAAGTTGGCAGTGCCACAAATTGATCAAGGAAGAACGTCATACCACTTAGGGTTACTGGTTTTGCGCTTGTTAAAACCAAGCGTGTCTGTCCTTGCTCGTTCTGCGGAAGTGTGAACTCAGTAAAGGTGCGTATGTCTCCGTCAATCATTTCTTTGCCCATAACCTCTCCTTGCACGCTCACAAACATAGGCGTTCGCGCCGTACGCAACTGTTCCGTAAAATAATACGGCTGAAAAGTACCTGTTTCAATATCAAGCACAGCAAAATTGAAGCGGTTTGCAAAGTCCTCCAAAAATGGTACCTCAACAACGATGGGGACTTTTACCTCCGGCGCACTTACGTCTTTATAATTCTGGAAAGCGCTCGTTACTGCCTCTGTTCCGGTTACGGGGATTTGTTCTGCTGACACAGAGAGCGTCAGCCCGAACACAGCGAGCAACGAAATAACAATGACATTTTTCATATGGTTTTAACTATATCTGTGGAACAGTTCCCTGTTTTTTCTTACCAATAAAGGCCGTCGTCATAAGAAGTGCTCCCACAATAAAGAATGTAATGATGCGTCCCGACAGCTCCATATTCCATACATCGATGAGAAGCAGGTGTGCAATCGTAAAACCAAGCAATACTCCGCCGTAATACGAGAGTCCTTTTTGTTCGCTAAGTTTTCCATACACGTAGGCACCTAAACCAATGAGGGTGTACACCACGAGGCAAATCATGGTGGCGGTATCTTTGTCGACAATGGTAGCGTGCAACGAAAGCCAGAGGAGAATATACGCATAAATGGACCCTGCAACAAAGAGCGTCTGCATAACCACACCTTCTTCGCTCCCATTCTCGCGTGGAATCATCATAAAGAAGATACCGAGAAGGAACAAAACCGCAGACATCAAGAGGAGCACAAAGAAATGTTCCCCAGGAATACCTGAACTCCAGTTTGCCGCCATACTTGAAAGAGAAAGGAGTGCGGGGCCTGCGACCAATAGCGTCAGACTTTCAGCAATCTTACGGTTACCCATAACAAGGTACACAACAAATGGAATGATGGCACTCTCTATAATATACGCGATGGTAAGTGCTGCGCCCTCGAGCTCGACCGCAGTCGCCGCAGCGAGCATTGCCACCCCTACCCCCGCATATACAAAGAACGGCTCTTTGCGTTTAGTAATTGCAAAGATCGCAAAAGCTGCGACCACAAAGAGCATCATCCATCCGATAATAATGAGGCTCTTCCATTCTTGCGATGCGTGCGCCATAACCCACATAAGGAGGATGAGGCCGTTTGCCGCCGCCGTGAGCGTATCAGGATTTATGTCCCCGTCACGGTTTTTCAAAATACCAACTGTATTGGTGACAAAAAACAAGAGCGCAAATGCATACGCAAACAAAAGTAGGGTTCCTGTTTCATGGTCCGTGACACCGAGACGCGGAAGACTGTATAAAAGAAACATGGTGAGCGATACAGCAGTAAGGTTCCTCCACCCCGTAAGCGAAACGATCCATACGGTACCCAACGTTACCGCAAAGAGGTACGCAAAGAGCTCAACGTTGGTTGGTGTTGCATTAATAAGGAGTGTTGTAGGAGCAATGCTTGCAACAAGAATACCGACAATAGAAAGCGAGAGAACTTTGAAACGCACACTCGCCAATGCAAGAAAGGCGCTCGCGAGGAACATTATGCCGAGCGCTGCGCGTCCGGGAATAAGCGTGTATACGTGCGCCGCTGAGTACGCCGAAAGGATCACCACCATCGTCCCAAGACCCAAAAATACGCTCCCCTGTCGTGCATATAAATGCATACGCATCCATCCGAAACCAAGGATACCTACACCAAGAATCATACCGAGGGTAACACGACCAAGTGGCCCGACCCAGTTGTGCGCGAACGCATAGCTCACAAACCACCCAAAACCAAGAAGAACAATGAAGGCACCTAGTTTAAGGAGCCAGTCTTCTTTGATCCACGTACTCAGCGCCTCGTCCCACGAGGGTTCGCGGTTTTGCACAAACGCGGGAACTGACGGCTCTTGAGGAACTGGCGAGTATACTGGCGCACCAGCTGTTGATGCTGGCACAAAATGAGCGGTTGATACTGCAGGAGCCACCGACGGCGCATTCCCTGTTTTTAAGATCTCTTCAATTCTCTTCACGCGCCCATTAAGTTTGAATAAAAATACAACACCGATGGCCAAAAAAATAATATACATATGCTTTTCATAATACCATGCCAAAAGAACTGTTGGCAAAGCAAAACTTACCTCCCGCGTATTTTTAGAGAGAAGTCTAGACTGTCGGCATATTCTGTCGCAAGGTCGTTTATGAGATGCGCGGCGCGAGTTTCATCAAAAGGAACAATGTTCTCGATGAGCCCCAGCTGGTAAGCGTACTTATCGGAATTTTCAGGCAAAAGAAGCGTGATGTCCCACGGTATACGCTTTGGTGAGATTTTATTTACGTGCTTTGCAAGATTGGTCGTGCAGTTATTTGCAACAGTATTATAGAATTCTGGCTCTGATTTCAGCTCGTTTGCGCGTCCAATCATGTCCACAAACACGGCGCGCATCTTTTCCGGCGTAGTTTTGATGGGGTACACAAACACTTTGTCTTTGCGATAATTTGAGCGGAGTTTTACCACATCGCGCTCATCAGCAATAACATACGTGAGCTCGTACCGACGGAGGATACCCTTGATTGGCGAAAATGACTCCCCTTTTTCTTTGCGAATCTCAATCGAAATGGAGACAAACTTATCGTCCTCAAATTCAAAACTTAAAAAAGTGTGCGCTGCGCCAACGGGTCCCGAAAATGGCTCAACAATGAAGTAGACATTTTTGAGTTTCTCGAGGTCAAAAGTTGCATCGTAATAGCTTGGTGTGTAATCGCTCGTGCTCGTGTACGAAAAATTCCGAATATTGTGTATCGCAACCTGACTGCCGTCTATTTCCGCATACGGAAGCACTGCTTGGTCTGTCGTCCAGTCGCGGTCGTTGGATGGACGCACAAGAATAACGAGAATCGTGTACGCAACAATGCACAACAAAAGCAAAACAAGGAGTATTTTCCCAAAAAATTTAAGGTATTTCATAAGGAGTAGTGTATCACGGAAACTATATACCTAGATATTACACAACCGGCACCGAGGTGTAAAACGTCGAACCCTTTCCTTCTTCTGAAGTGAACCAAATCTTGCCGCCAAGAAGCTTCATGTATTCTTTTGCAATAAAGAGACCTAGGCCTGAACCAACACTTTCGGATCCCTTATTACTTCCTCTGAAAAACTTGGTGAAAATGATTCCTTGTTGTTCCTGAGGGATACCTTTACCTGAATCGGCCACCTCGACAACAACCTCTTGGTCACTTACCGTTGCAATAATATTCACTTTTGAACCTCGAGGGCTGTAAGCTACCGCATTTTCTATAACCTCAGAGAGTACTCGTTTCAGCATTTTTTTGTTAGTGTTTACGGTTACTGAAACAGTATGCGCATCAATCAAAACCTCAACACCAAACTTCTGCGCCGTTGCTTTTATTTTTTGCTGCACTTCAGCCAAAATATCTGCGATACCAATCGATGTTTTGCTGACAATGATATCTCCTCTGTCTATCTCTGACAGCACCACCAGGTTTTCTGAAAGCTTCTGAATGCTCTCGAGGGCGTTATGCACCACGGGAAGACTTTCTTTTATTTTGCGAGCATCCTCTTCTTCCATCGCCATATCAAGGTTCCACAAAGCCTCGGTTACCGGGGTACGCAGCTGGTGAGCCGCGTACGCAAAATCTGACCGCATGCGATTCTCCTCACGCTCTTTGGTAATATCACGAAATACCACAATAGCACCGTCAACAACTCCTTGTTCTCCAAAGATAGGGGCGGCGCTGTCGCCGGCATATATCTCGCGTCCGTCCTTTGTTTGAATGAGCGTGCTTTCTATTATTGAAAACCTTCTCCCTATTACCATCGCACCCTCAATGAAGCTCGTGTCCTCTGCACGGTCGCGCTCTCTAATGAACTTGAGGATTGTTTGAAGAGGCTTGCCTATCGCTTCCTGTTTTGTCCACCCGGTGATATCGTGGGCTGCCTTATTCCACATCGTAATGCGCCAGTTTCGATCAATTGCAACCACCCCATCACCAATACTCTCCATCAGAACCCCCTCTCGGTCGCGTTGAGCTTTTATGATGGCGCGATCTCTTAAGATACGGAACAAAGACAACCCCGTTGCAAGCATAATAAGCACCCAAATAACCGTGAACCGTGCAACCTCTCGGTCACGCTCAAAAAAAGCAACACTAACAGGTTGTGTCGCCACGACCCCCCATCCATACAAATCAACGGGTGCATAAGCGGTCAGCTGATCTTCGTGGCCCATTGGATCAATCAATACCTCAACCCCCTGTTCTCCACGCGCAATCTTTTGCACTGCTGGTGCGGCAGAATAATCTACGACGTCACTAGCTGCAGA
>MHUY01000037.1:5716-11886 GCA_001825115.1 Candidatus Yonathbacteria bacterium RIFOXYC2_FULL_47_9
CATACACAAATCCTTCGTTCCCCACATCGATACTTTCGACCCACTCATTAAAAATTCCGAGATTAATATTTAGACCAAGAATGCCTAGAACTTCTTGTTTGTCTGACCAAATAGGAATAGAAACAGAAACAATATTATATTGCGGCTCACTTATTTTCTTGAACACTTCAGAAACATAGGGTTCCCAATGCTTGCTGACCCCCTGATAGTAGTCGCGATAGGCAAAACTCTTGCCAACAACACTTGGGTCTCCTGATGTTGTTGCCTTAAGCACCCCTGCCGGATCGTAGAGCGTAATAAAACTTATATAGGGATATTTTTTGGTAACCTCCTCAATAGAGCTGACTGCATGCTCCCACTCCCCTTTTTCTATTGATTGTCTAAATATCGTTCGCCCAGAAAAAGAAACACCAAGATCAACCACCCGATCAAGCTTTTCTTTTACTAAAGAAGCGGCGAGGGAGGCCGTGGCCTCTCGGTGCGATATTGCCAAGAGTTCGTGGTCTTTGTATTCTTCCACTCCGCTATAAAAAACAATGCCGCAAATCGGCAACAGAACGACAAGTAAGGTAGAAAACAAGATAAGGCGTTTCTTGCTATAACTTTTTAGACGCGAGAAAGAGGTAAAATATTTCATTCGCTGAAAGGGTGATACGCGCGGCGTCGAATCATTTTTGTGCATTGCTTTAGATTATATCATCTGCATGCCTTCCAACAAACATTATTTTATCGGTACGGAAATATAAAATGTCGTACCCTTGCCTTGCTCCGAAGTGAACCAGATTTTGCCGCCCAAAAGCTTCACGTATTCTTTCGCAATAAAGAGACCGAGTCCTGCACCGGCACTTTCGGGAGGGCGATTGCTCCCTCTAAAAAACTTGGTAAAAATGATGGGTTGCTCTTCCTCGGTAATACCCACCCCGGTATCAGTGACCTCGATAAGTAAATTGTTTTCTTGTGTAACCACCACAACCTTCGCTTCGGTATTTTCTCTGCTGTAAATGACCGCATTCTCAAGCACCTCAATGAGGACCTTTTTGAGCATTTTAGGGTTTACTTTAATAGTAACCGGCGCGGAAGAATGATCAATCGCAAGCGTGACTTTATGAGCTTTCATCTTGAATTCAAGGATATGTTCTATCTCAGTAAAGATATCCGCAAGTTTCACGTCTGATGTTTTTACTGCAATGGCGCCTTGGTCGATCTCAGAGACCTCAACGAGCTCCTCGGAAAGCTCCCTGATACTCAGCAATGCATTGTGCGCAATCCCCATATACTCCTGCCGTGTTTCAAGTGTTTGTGCGACCATTGCCGTCTCGAGGTTCCATATTGCCTCCGTCACGGGAGTGCGCAACTGATGTGTTGCATACATAAAATCAGAACGCAGGTGTGCTGACTCGCGCTCCTCTGAAATATCGCGAAAAATAATAATACCCCCGACCACCTTGTCCTGATTGTTGCGTATCGGGGCCGCACTGTTACCCGTTGGTACTTCGGTTCCATCTTTTCTTACGAGAAGTGTTTTTTCTACCAAGGAGATCACTTTGCTCAAACCAAGTGCTTCCTCGACAAATGCGCTGTTTTCAATACGATCTCGTTCTCTCATAAATTTCAACACCTCGCGATAGGGTTTCCCGATTGCCTCTGCAGCAGTCCATCCCGTAATGACTGCGGCGGCCCTGTTCCATAGAGTAATATTTCGATCTTGGTCAATGGCAACAACCCCATCACCAATACTGTCGAGCAGGGTCTCGTCCCAGTCGCGCTGCTGTCTGAATACCTTGCGACTCCTAAGTATCACCAACGTAAACGCAAACACACCAAGGATAATGATCCCCCAAACAAACACGGTTTCCGTAATCTCCCGGTTTCGTCCGGCAAATGCAGCGTGCGCGGGCTGCACCGCAACCGCGCCAAAGCCGTACTTCGCCACCGGTACGTACCCGACAACCTGATTAGATTTTTCAACAGGGTCAAAGAAGATCTCCGCCCCCCGCTCCCCTTTCAAAACTTTTTGGACAACAGGAACTAGCGCATAGCTCATGACATCATTTACAAAGAGATGCTGGTGCGCAAGGAGGTTTCCTTTTCGGTCAACGAGATAGGCAAACCCCTCTGGTCCCGCATCAATGCCTTTGATCCACTCGGCAAGAAGCTCTACATGCACACTCAAGACGAGTACGCCTAATATCTTTGAGTCTTGATGTATGGGAACGGCAATACTCACCATTGTGTAGGCTGGCGTACCTGTTTTTTTAAAAACATCAGAAACATACGGTTCCCAGTTTTTACTTACCCCTTGGTAATAATCTCGATATGAAAAATTTTTACCGACAAGACTCATGTCCCCCGAACTATCCGCTTGTAATGTTCCCTCTGTGTCAAAAAGGGATACGAGCGATATGTAAGGGAATCCTCTAGTTATTCTTTCCGTAGACACCAATGCATCGTTCCACTGCCCTGACTTAACGAGCCCCTGAAAAAAATCGCGCTCTGCCAAAACCGATCCAACATCAACAATATGGTCAAATTTCTCACGCAAAACGTCCGCAGCCATAAACGCAGCCATGTCCTTTTGCATAAATGCCTCCATCTCATGCCGACTGAGCTGGCCTTTTATCACATACACCATAGCGATGATGATGGGGAGAGTGGCAAGCATAATCACCACAAGCACTGGCCATTGTTTTGTTTGTGTACGAAGAGAAGAAAGCTTGACCTTGATATTTACAACCATTACTTTTTATTGTACCATCTGTGCTTTGTGCCACAAGGAAAGTTGTACACAGGTACAACAAAAACCCCTGAACAATTTACATGTTCAGGGGTTTTTGTTTATATCACCTTCTCCTCTTTTCGTTTCGGCGTGATGCCGTTGACAATGAGAAGCTTTTCAAAGTCTTCGCGTTCGATTGATTCTTGTATCACGAGTTCGTCGGCAATAGCATTGAGAGCCTTGCGGTGCGTGGTGCAGGCTTCGCGAGCGCGAGCAAATCCATCATTCATAATTTTTGAAACCTCTGCATCAATCTTTGCAGACATATCCTCCGAGTATTCGCGACCTTCTACGCCACGCCCAAAAAGTGCGCGTCCACCAGAACCCTCGAGAGCGACAGGTCCGAGTTTATCCGACATACCGTACTTGGTCACCATATCGCGCGCAAGTGCCGTTGCGACCTGCAAGTCGTTTGATGGACCCGTTGTAATATCACCAAATACCATCTCTTCGGCGACATATCCACCGAGCGACATCGCAATATCGTCTAAAAATTCTTTCTTTGACTGGAGGCGACGCTCCTCAAGAGGAAGCTTCAAGGTATATCCGCCAGCGTGTCCACGCGCAATAATAGAAATCTTGTGCACAGGGTCTGCGTGTGGAAGCACTGATGCGACGAGTGCATGCCCTGCCTCGTGGTACGCGGTAATCTTTTTCTCCTCGGTCGAAAGAATGTGACTCTTGCGCTCGGGCCCGAGCATTACTTTTTCGATAGCACGGATGAGGTCAAACTGTGCGACAGTCTTTCGTCCCTCGCGTGCAGCAAGGATTGCGCCCTCGTTCATGAGTGAGTACAGGTCAGCACCCGAAAATCCCGGAGTGCGTTCTGCAACTACTTTCAAATTAATATCTTCGCCGAGCGGTTTTTTGCGCGCATGAATAGCGAGAATCTCTTCGCGTCCTTCGCGGTCAGGGAGTTCAAGAGTCACACGGCGATCAAAACGACCTGGGCGCAAAAGTGCAGGGTCCAACACATCGGGACGGTTTGTTGCCGCCATCACGATGACTTTTTCTGAGGGTTCAAAACCATCCATCTCAACGAGGATCTGATTCAAGGTCTGCTCACGCTCGTCGTTACCGCCACCGGTTCCCCCACCTCGCACACGTCCAACGGCATCAATCTCGTCTACAAAAATGATTGCTGGTGCAGCCTTCTTTGCCATCTTGAAAAGGTCGCGTACGCGTGACGCACCCACACCCACAAACATCTCAACGAACTCCGAACCCGAAAGATGAAAGAATGGCACCCCTGCCTCACCCGCGACCGCGCGCGCAAGAAGTGTCTTACCGGTCCCTGGCGCACCCATAAGGAGTACGCCCTTGGGGATACGCGCGCCTATATCCAAAAACTTTTGCGGACTGCGGAGGAAATCCACGATTTCCACAAGCTCCTCTTTCGCTTCTTTGGCACCGGCAACATCCTTAAAGGTCACCTTTTGTCCTGCATCATTAGGGTCGATAATGCGCGCCTTTGACTGACCAAAACTAAACGCCTGCATCCCTGCCCCTTTGACCTGGCGCGACAAGAACCAGAAAAAGAAAACAATGAGGAGAATAGGGAGAAGGAACGGCAAGAGGTTAAGCGCCCAGTAACCAAACCCGCTCTCGCTTTTGACCTCAATAGCGACGGTCGCAAGCTCTTCAGGAGAAACACCATAGTTCACGAGTGTTTGCGAAAGTGACGCGTCTACTTCTTTCTTTGACTTTCTTTTTGAGCCGTCCATGTATTCGGCGTTCACCATTCCCCCTTCGACAGAGATACTCTTTACCGCACCTGCGGAAATATCTTGCGCAATCTTTGAAATCGCCACTTCTTCGACCTTGCTCTTGTTCTTTGAAATCATCGAGTAGAGTGTCGAGATGATGAGGAAAATGAGCACCGCCGTCACGAGATTTGAAAGAAACTGTCCACCGGTCGGCATCGTCGTCATTCCTTCAGGAAGTTTTCCGAGGGGTCCTTTTTTCTTATCCTCAGTACCCTTTTGCTCTTTTTTGTCTTTTTTATTGTTTGCCATAAAATGTTGTTTAAAGTCAGTATACCATACCGTTAAAGAGTATTTCATGCAATAAAAAAACCCCGCGAAGCAGGGCTTTGAGACTTTTTTATTATTGTTCGACGTACACCGTACCGTCGATGGGGTTGTAGCAACTCACCCGAACCATGCCGGGAAACTCCTTATATTTCGTTTCGCGCTTGAAGCAGTTGCAGGCTTTCTTCAAAACACTTTTGATCATTTCCATCATTATCCCCTTTGTTAGTCATTAAGAACTTCCTATAAAAAGTATAGCACCTTTCGTGCTTCTTGTCAACTCCCCCTTTGACTGATAGAATGTGCCTATGTCGCTCATCGACAATAAAAAGGTTCACTTTAATTACGAGGTTCTGGAACGATACGAAGCCGGCATCGAGCTTTTGGGTGTTGAAGTAAAGGCACTCCGCGCAAAACGCGGCTCGCTTGAAGGTTCGCATGTGACGGTCCGCGGGGGCGAGGCGTTTCTCATTGGCGCCACCGTCAATCCCTACCAAACTGGCAACACCCCAAAAAGCTACGATCCGGTGCGCCACCGCCGCCTCCTCCTCGTCAAGGACGAAATAGCGGAACTCTCCGCAAAAGAGTCCCAGAAAGGCTTGACAATAGTGCCAATCGCAGTGTATAATAAGGGTCGCAAGCTCAAGGTAGAAATCGCGGTCGTACGCGGCAAAAAAGCCCACGACAAGCGCGAAACCTTGAAGAAGCGTGAGTCCGAGCGCGATATCATGAGAGATATCAAGCTTGCTCGGTAACATTGAAAATAGAATATATGGGGATGATCGGCCTAGACAGGCGATTCCCTCTGGTGAGTGCTATGCCGAGAATGCTCAAGATCTCGTTAAATCTTGAGCACCAACCTAGTTGCAAAAAACAACCTCGTTGCAAAAGTAAAGGCATCAGTTTCTCCGTATTTTACGGCGAACGCCTTTACTCCTGCTTACGCTCTCGTAGCCTAAACAGCATTCGCGCTTCGTACGCCCTCTAGGTAGTCGCGGGTGATATAAATTGAGGGCTCATCACTTTGAATGACTCTACCAAGTGAAAAAACATAGAGCATCGGTACTGTATAATTTAGAATACTTTTGATATACAGTGCTTAAAACAAACAGAAGTCTTCTACGCATAGTAGACTCTCACCAGAACATCGTCTGCACGGGGGTTCGATTCCCCCCATCTCCACAAGTCGCACGGCCCAACTCTGAAAGAGTTGGGCCGTTTGCGATTGTGTGAGATGGGGGGAATCGAAGGACGGAGCCGGTATACAAGACGAGCAAAGCGAGTGCTTGCCGGCGAGTCGGGGCCGAAGGTACTTAGTCCGCGCAAGATGTAATCATCTGAGCAGACTTAGTAACCTGTGACCG
>MHUY01000037.1:11898-33174 GCA_001825115.1 Candidatus Yonathbacteria bacterium RIFOXYC2_FULL_47_9
ACCGAAAAGCGCAGTACTATTTAGATTTTTGCTTCGATTTTAATATCTACAGGCAAGCTACTTATTTCGTGAAAGTCTTTACCTTCTTTGATTTTCAAAAGAAAACGATACTCGCCAGGAGTTGTGACTGGTAGACCATTCATTTTAGTCCTAAAACGTAACCTTTTCATTCCTTTTGGGAAAAGAATTTTAAATTGTCCGTCTTTTATGATTTTGTTTTTAGGATCTAAAAACGTTAGTGTTGCATCAACTTCTAGATTACTAGTATTAACACCTCGTCTTTGGAAAAATGAGACTATCTCAAATTTTATAGGAATAGTAGATATTTCAGTAGTGCCTTCTTTTGATACTGGAGCTACTTGGGGGACAGAGGAGATACTCAATTGCTCAACTATGTTTAGTAGAGAAATATTGTTTGTTTCGTTATCTATTAAAGCGGTCTCGCATAAGACTGACCATAGGTGCTCAATTTTATTATTTTCTTTCTCGTTCATGTTTTTCTATATTTTGATTACTTATTATACAGCTATTTGACCAACGGCAACCGAAACAGGAACTGAATTACTTCTATAATACTCTACGGGACTAAGTTGAGAAGACGTCCCGTTGCCATCAAAATTAGTCACCGCTGTTGCTCTTGAGTCCCCCATAAAACCAAATCTGGGGAATATAAATTCCGTATCTAGGGCTTTTGCGATTTTATAAAGAAACTCTATGCTTGGAATAACATCCCCTTTTTCAGCACGAGCAACGCTCGGCTGCTGTGTTCCAATCATTTCTGCTAGTTTGGTCTGAGAAAGTTTTGAGTGCAGACGAGCTGCGGTAATTAGACCACCAATTTTAATAGCTATTTTTTCCTTATCGGATAAATTTACATTATTTTCCTTAAAGTATTTCTTGAAGTCCATTTTGTTTATATTGATTAAGAAATTCACGCACCCTAACTCTCGCCGTATCCATATTTTGCCCTCTTATCCCCTGATCCTTCTTTTTGAAACCGTACAGAACATAAAAAATTGGAAATTTATTATTTGAGACAATGCACCCCAAAAGTCTTATTTCGTTTTTAGAAAGATGAAATTTGAGTTCCCACATACTTTCTTCGTTTTTTACTTTTTGAATATACTTCAGATCTTTTGCGTTCTCGATTGGTACCGAGACATAGTGCCCTATTTTATCTCCTAGGGACTCAAAGAGGAACGGCTCTTTGAGTCGAATTTTCTTTAGTAGATCTTTTTCAACCCTGCAGGTACCATCGCTATTTTCCCAGAACTCTACTGCCCAATAAGCCATTTTTTTGTAATTTATCGACCTTTTGATAATAACACATACGTTATGTATAACAAATCCGTTATAGTAAGTCAAGCCTAACAAAAACCCCCGCAACATACCGCCGCGGGGGTTTAAAAATTATTCAACTTTTCTGAATACGCCAAACGAACTGATGGGTACGCGCAATTCGCAAGACATCTTTACCGTACGGACCAAACACGCTCATTCCGTAAGGCATCTTGTGAAAACGATCAAATCGCTTAATGAGATGCTCGAGCGCGATGCTGGACCTGAAGTACTCCTGCTCATAGAGCATCCCTTTTACTCCCCACAAATTAAAACCAGCGATGACCCCCTGCTTCTTTTTCGGATGAATATCCTTTAGGATATCGAATTGTTTTGAAACCACCACTTCGCGCGTACGAGAATCGCGCAAGAGTACCTGCAAGCAACACAGCCTTTCGTCGTAGCGAAGATGTGGGCGAAACCTGCCAAAAAGACAGCGATCCTGAACAGACGATTCTGAAGACTTCATGTGTATCTCCTTAAGAAATTAGGTTCAAAATGGACTCCTGGGGCCACCATACCACAAATATTTAATATAGAGTATACTATTAGGGAACAATAAATTTTCATGCAAAACGAAGATTCTACCAACGACACCAAGAGTTCCAATGAACCTGACGTCTCCTTAAGAGCAAAGGGTATCATCCGAACGATGCAAAAAGATATTTCTGAGGCAAGAAAAAATCAGGATATTTCTTTTCCACAAACTGCAGGTCAGTCCACCGAAACCGAGACGGATCTTTTAACTACCGTATGGTCAAAAGTTTCAGGAAAAGAACACGACGAAAAAGAGGAAGCTGCCCTACTTGAAGCAGAACAAGCTCAACGAGCGGCCGAGGCACAGGCGGCTGCTGTTGTTGTAGCAGAAGAAGCGCGTATGCGCGCAATAGAGACAGCAGAGGCTGAGCAGGTTCAACAAGAAGAAACCCCAATACAGACAGAAGAGGAGATCATACCTGCCGTAGAAGAGGCAGAACAACCTGAAGCAGAGGCAGTCCCCTCCCCTCAGGCAGAGGTTGCACATGAGGACACGGAACCCTCAATATCCCTCGAGGAAACCGCTGCAAGAGACCGGGCCATAGCAATTGCATCAACTAAAGCTGCTGCGATTATGGCAACACACGAGAAAGCATTGTCGGGAACTGCAGCCGAAGCTGCTGCGATTATTGAGGAAAAAGAAAAAATAAGAACGACAATAGCCGGAATTATCAAAGAGGAAGAAAAAGCTCTTGATGAGATCACCAAACTCGTTGAAAAAGAAGAGCGTGCACGGGCTGAAGCAATCAAAGCTGAAGCTCTACAAAAAAGAGCTCGCGCAGAAGTAGCTGCTGACCTAGCGGAAGCTACTTCGATCAAAGAACAAGGTGAGGCTGCGGCAGCAGAGGCACTTGCAAAAAAGGAACGGACAGAAGCTGAAGCAGCAGAGATCCTTGCAAAGAAAGAACGTGAGCTCGCTAACGAAGCACTTAAAACAGAGGCTCAGGAAATCCTTGCCGCGGATGAGCAAGTACGGATTGCGATAGAAGCAGCCACAAGAGAGGTTAGTTTATTGCAAAACCAAGCTCGTTCTGAAGCTGAAGCAATAACCCAAACCCAAGAGACAGCCCGCGAGGCAGAGGCAGCTGAAGTTACTGCTATCGAAAAAGGAGCTCGCTAATAAATACCGTACGTCGCAAATAAAAATCCCCCTGATGGTATCATCAGGGGGATTTGATCTAAAAATTTATTCTTATTTTAGGTAAGGCAAATGATTCTTGTGACACGGAACTAAAGTACAAACTGACGATCCTCTAAAATGCGGAGTATCGCCTTCACATCACGAACATAGGGTACTTTCCCAGGATCAAGCCCAGAATTGCGTAACCCAGTCGGACCCATGTTATATGCCGCGAGTCCATATGACTTGTCACCCTTGCCATAGCGGTAGACATAATCAGTGAATACACGAACACCACCAAAGATATTCTCACGAGGGTCAAAGATACTCTTGACGCCATATTGTTGTGCGGTAGGTGGCTGCAACTGCATCAGTCCAAGACAAGGTACACGGGCTTTTGATACGGCGCGTGGATCACCTTGTGATTCCTGGAGTATGATGGCAAGAATTTCAAGCGCAGAAAACTTATTTCCTTCAATTTTGACGGCATCAACAATGATGCTACCGTAATGCTTGCGAACACATTCCGCGCGAGCGATGAGGCGGTCATCTTTGTTTTTGATACGTGCCCCAACGAGCAGACAGTTAACATTTTTGTGAGCTGTTGTTTTTGCGCGAATTGATTCGTGGGATTCAGATGAATGGGTTTTTGTAAAAAGCGTTTTCTGAGAAGCTCCGGCATGGTGACCCGTGAACTTCTTAGAAGAAGTTTTTGACACGGCCATACACGAATTAGAATTCTTAAGAATGATGCTCTTCCCTGCAAAAATACGATTGACGTTTTTAATGCTGTTACGCTTTGCGAGAGCACGAATGGTGTCATTCGTATGTTTTGCAATTTTTGTGAGCGTGTCACCTTTTTTAATGACATACTCACACGAACCAACTTCGGTTACTGCGGTCGGTATAACCTGAACAAATTCGGGCGCCGTGGTTATTACCCCGTGCGTCACTTGAGAATACTCCACAGAAGATGAAGCCTTGATACCCTGAATGATCAGTGGTATGTACAACCCTATCACCAAAAGAATTACCGTCGTAAGCAGAAATGCGCCGATCTTACGGTCACGTCTCTTTCCTTTGCTTTCCATATACCCTCCTTGTTGCCACAAGAAACATTTGATGTAAAAGAACTATAAGAGCGTAGGATACACTGTTTTGTGACTATTGTCAAACGCTTACCTGTTATAATTTGACCATCTTGACATAACCGCAATAACGGCGTAGGGTGAACACAGGTCACTTCTTTTTATTCCTTTCAGGAGGTAACAATGGACACCACGAATATTGCCCCGCTCAAAGCAGTTTTACAGAACAAGCTTCTTATTCAATACGGCGGGTTATGTAGCGAACCGCTTACCAAAGCGAGCTTCCCCCACGAACTCTGGGATGGACTTGCTTCCTTTGTGCAGCAAAACAAGGGTAATTCGCTCATTCAAGACGCTATGGTCAACCTCAGGCATGGGGGTCTCATCCCTCGTGTATTTCTGATCCTTTCCGTACTTTACGGATCCTATAGCTATCAGCCCGACAAGCCTCATATCCTCAAGGACTTCATCAATATGCTCGACGAAGACCTCGACGAAACGGAGTTGCGGGTCTGTGAGTATGCAGAAGGGCAGACTAGCGCTTTTTTTCCCGAGCTCTATGTGGTGTGGCAAAATATCCGCCAAGTCTACGGTGCAGCAGAATTCAGTCTTACGGTGTTGCCGCACACCCCCTACCATGCATATTCCCTCTTTGTACTCAACCGCCCCAAAAGCCTCGATGGAAACCTGCGGCACGCAGCACTTTTTGGGGAATTATCTGTTTTGCATCACCAAATGCAGACAATCTCCGCCAATATGAAACCTGGAACAAAGCCTCATTTGACGATCGTAAAATAATAACAATCATATTCCGCCAGCCCTTCAAGCTGGCGGTTTTTTGTTGCATTATCACCTCGTTATGCTAGTCTTTGGCTAGAAAATTCTTGAACATTGCAAGGATTATGTCAACAGGAGCTGCGCCATGACAAAGATACGAGTACTTATACTTATCCCTCTTATCACCAAAGAAGATAACTTTATATGGGTGCCTCCCAAAGAAGCGGGCCTCCCTTGGTGGCGATGCATACTTCACGGAAAGAGGCCGGTCAAAAAAAGGGTTTCTATAACCAGCATTAACAGAGGGGTGCGAACATTTTATGAACTTGAACACATCCCCTCGGTGTTCGACAAAGTAACGCTTCCTGTCGTTGTTCATAATAGTGAGCGCGTAATTTCTTTAGTGGTTACCAAAGTGACACCTCCAAAGAAATTGTCTGGCCCGTTCTTGATACACACCGCATTCGATCTTGGTTTCCCTCGAGAGCGCATGGAGGTTTGTTCAAGCAAAGACATATCAGGCAACATTGAACCAACGTATGCATGGTGGCTTGGACACGGAATGAGATTTACGGAACTATGGAAGGATATTCATTCCGGAAACACAAAAAGGTTGACTGTTTGGTGTAAAGAAAAAACAATCCCAAATGAGGCCCGTTGATGCCCCACTCAAAAGCTGCATGATTCGTTCATGCAGCTTTTTTACTATCTCTTAATAGTTTTAACGCAAAGCCATTTCCCTATTGAACTTTTTAAATATGAGGAATATACTTTTAGACAGTTGTACCACAACGATAGTTGTTCACAATATTCTCACAACCAGGAGATTGTTATGGGCGCAGAAATGAATGGTTCACAAGACCAAGAGCAAGAGCTTGAGCAGTATATACGAGGGCAATTCAATGAGATGCAGAGCGACCTCAATAAATGGGGAGCAGGAGAAGAATTTGGGCACGACCCAAGCTGCGAAGAGCTTGCAATTCATTACATAAAAAGCGGTGGGGCACGCAGATACGCTGAACGACACAACAGAAACACGGGGGCTGCAGACCTTTAGGACAAGCGGGATTATTCCCGCTTTTTTGTTGCATAATTTGTCTAAAAAACTTATGTGTGTTAGTATCCAATCTTGTTCTTTCGTACAAAAAAGGAGTAGCAATTGAGTAACCCTCACCACAACTTTAACGAGTTCAACCGCAAGCAAAAAGCAAAACAGTTGGGACTTTCTGAAGAAACAAGCTGGATAGGAATGAGCGAACATCTCGCTCATCAATTCACCAATAAACCTCAACAATCAAACACAAGCATTACTGACCGCGCAACAAGGGTCGCTGAGTACGGAAACCTCGCCCCCATTGCAGCATAAACATATTCAGTAAAAACACCATCACCAAGACCACGGAAATATCTGTGGTCTTTTCACATTCTGTTATATATTTTACGGGTGTATACTATAAGAAAGGTCGAAATGGAACTTAAGTTTTAGATAAGATCAATCATGAAAACAATTTTAGGTGCAGCCTTTGGGCTCGCCATCAGTGCACCCTCTCTTGCGCTTGCAAACCTAGGTAATCGCGGTGAAGGGTATGGAATGATGGGGTACGGTGATGGTATGGGCGGTTTTGGATTTTTTATGGCTTTCGGCGGTATCGTATGGACCGTCGTTGGCGTTCTCGCCGGAGTGTGGCTATGGCAACAAATAAACAAGAAGTAATATCTTGTTTTAAGTAGAGAAATACCGCTCAAAAGCGGTATTTCTCTACTTATCACCCACACGGCCTTTTGGTTGACTTTTGTTTAAAAATAACATACAATCCCTAGGACTCCGCAATATACCTTGCGGTGGTTTAATTCACCCAATATCCTTTGAATCCAAAGACGAAAATCAACCATCAGATTCGCGCCAAAGAACTCCGTGTCCTCACGGATACGGGCGAAAACTATGGTGTCCTTTCGCTCTCGGAAGCACTCGCTAAGGCACAGGAACTCGGTCTTGATCTCATTGAGATCTCTCCGAACGCCGAACCGCCGGTTGCGAAAATCATGGATTATGGTAAGTTTCAGTATCAGCAGAGCAAAAAGCTTAAGGAAGCTAAGTCTCGTGCTCATGTTACTGAGACAAAATCGCTGCAGGTAAAGATCGGCACCTCGGAGCACGACTTGGAACTCAAAGCGAAAAACGCTTCCAAGTGGCTCAAGGAGGGTCACCGCGTAAAGATCAATCTCTTTCTCGTAGGGCGATCGAAATACACGGAAATGGACTTTAAGAAAGAACGCTTGGGTAGAGTCCTCACCCTCATCAGCGAAGAGTACAAGATCTCCGGGGAACCGGTTAAAAGCCCAAAGGGGCTCACGATTATACTCGAGCGGGCGGCAAAAAAGTAACTACATTACTATGAAAACGAACAAATCATTTACGAAACGACTTAAAGTGACCAAGACAGGAAAGATCCTTGCTCGCAAGCCTGGACAGAACCACTTTAACGCAAAGGCGTCCCGCTCGAAACAGCTCGCCGGCAAGCGCCTTAGCTCATTTGCTATGACCCCCAAGGAGGCACAGCGCTTTTTACCAGGACTTTTGAAATAATACTATGACACGAGTAAAACGAGGAACAACATCAGCAAAACGTCGCCGCAATGTCCTAGCACAGGTCAAGGGCTACCGCTTTGGACGCAGTAAGAAGGAGATTGAAGCAGGGGTTGCTATTGCACACGCTGGACAGCACGCTTTTGCGCACCGCAAAGACAAGAAGAACGTATTCCGCCGTCTTTGGACCGTAAAGATGAATGCAGCACTTCGCCCTCTTGGCTTTTCTTACTCCAAGTTTATCAATGCCCTCAAGTTGAATAACATCATTCTTGACCGCAAGATTCTCGCACTCCTTGCAGAGAAACACCCAGAAACGTTCGCTAATGTAGTAAACGAGGTTAAGTAAATCTCAAACAAAAAAACACCGCCAGAAGGCGGTGTTTTTTTGTTTATATTTACCCTAGAACTTGCTGAGTGGACTACATAATCCTCTCCCCTTCCTTGCCACCTACTGCATCATAGTTTTCATACACATAAGCCGGGCATTTCTCGCCAATATCACAAGTCTTGTTTGCCTGAAGAGTTTCTATCAAGCTCGCCACAAGCTGCTTTGGAGTTTCATTAAAAATAACAGACCCTTCGGCGCTACGGTGACTCTTTTCAAGCATGAGTTCAAAAACCTCGTCCATCTCCCATGGCCCTCGCAGGACACCAATTGGCTTATGATCCTCGAAGGCAATAGTAAACTCATTCATCGTACCAATACGACCACACCCCACAACAACCGCATCTGAAGCGCGCGTAAGAAGAAGGTTTCGCCCTGAATACCCGAACCCTGTATAAATAATGATATCAAGGTAATCAAGCGGGAGTTTATACACCTCTACATGCTCTTTTTCGCTTGATGCGGGAGAAAGACCTATCGAAACACCGCCAACCTCTTTGGCGCCCATTGCGGCCCAGAGAGGAAATCCTGTTGTTGCGCCTGTCACCAAAATACCCCCTTGGCGTACAATCTCACGCCCAAGCTCTTTTGCCTGTTCAAGAGCCCCCTCGCCGCAGTGCGTAGTATCCGCTGCGCCCGACACGCAGATCTTTAACTTAAAATGTTGATGTTTGTCGTTTCCCATACGGTATTTCTGTAATTTATTTGTTTAATATCACCCCCGAACACTAAAAGTCTATCTCCACCACCTCACCCTCCTTTGGCACATGCGTATCTATCGCTAAATAGTCACGCAAACGCTGGGCAAAGAAGAGTGCGACCCCTGGCTCTGCGTGAACTACGAATACTTTCTTTACTGAATCTTGAAGAACTGTCACAAACTCAATGAGTGCGTTCATATCCTTGTGTGCTGAATACCCCCCAATCGTGATAACCTTTGCGCGCACAGGAATATCCTCATCAAAGATTCGCACAGTCTTGACCCCTTCCTGGAGTGCACGCCCCATCGTACCGACCGCCTGGTAGCCAATAAGGAGAAGGGTGTTCTTTGGGTCAGAGAGGTAAAGTCTCTCATGGTGCATAATACGCCCGCCATTCGACATTCCTGAACCTGCAATGACAATCTTTGGGGCGGGAACATCCTTGATTGCAATAGAATCCTCAGCTCCTTGCGTAAACCGCAGTTTGGGAAACTTAAAGATATCATCACCACCTTTAATAATATCCGAGGTTTCCTTGTTAAAATATTCCTTACTCTCACGAAAAACCTGAGTAACCTTAATCGCCAATGGTGAATCGACAAAAACGGGAATCTCGGGAACACGGTTACCCTCGATTAAGCCGTTCAATTCAAAGAGGAGGTCCTGAGTGCGCTCAATAGAAAACGCAGGTATCATCAAGACGCCGCCATTTTTAACCGTGTCTTCAATTACTTCCTCGAGACGCTTGGTGCGCTCTTCCCTGTCCTCGTGAACGCGGTCGCCATATACTGCCTCCATTACCAAATAATCGATGTTCGAAAGTATTGCGGTATCCTCAATAAGCGGTGAGGGTGAATTACCCAGGTCCCCTGAGTACACAAGCTTTTTCCCATTATGCTCAATTTCGAGCATTGCTGAACCAAGGATGTGTCCTGCATCACGAAAACGAATATGGAGCTCTCCAATCACCACATCCTGCTCATATGGGAGAGTTTCCCAATGTGCCATTGCTCGTTCGACAGCATCTTTACGGTAAAGGGGTTCGTGATTATCTGCTTTTGCTTCGCGGTCGATAATACGCACCGTGTCTTCGAGCATCAACTGTGCAATCTCACGTGTAGGTGGCGTGGAATAAATCTTGCCCTTAAATCCTTCGTTGAAAAGCTTGGGAATACGTCCAACATGATCGAGATGTGCATGAGTCACAAACAACGCATCAACCGTTGAAGGGTCGTAGGCGAATGGGTTGTTGTTTTTATCATCACACACCTTAGTCCCCTGAAAAAAACCACAATCGATCAAGATTTTTGCGCCTGCTCCTTCGAGCATATGGTTCGAGCCTGTCACCTCCCCCGCTGCTCCATAAAATCCAAGTTTCATCTTACTCATAAATTTAATTGTTATAAATTATTGCTTGTTACTCGTGCGCAAATATACAATACTTGCCGCCATCAATCCTCCCAATATGTCAAAAACGAGATCGCCGAATGTGTCGAACATATCGTTCATATGCCCTACCGTAAGGTATGAAACTCCCGCCTCATAAACCTCCCAGAGTGCCCCTATACCAACGGCGCCCATAACTGCCCATATAAATAAAGGTTTTATTGCAATGGGTGCTGAAGCGCACCTTCCTGAAAAGAACCGCCACCACAGCACGACTCCTGCGACCCATAACCCCCCAGCAAAATGCATCGGCATATCAAACCATCGCATCAGCCAATACCAATAATAGGATTCCGCAAAAATCTGTGTGATAGCAATCGCCACAACGAGAAACACCAGTATCTGCGGAAACGGTCGTGCCTGCATACATACATTGTATCGCATTTATCGACACGACGCCATCAATGAAAAGGTTTCAAAGGGTATAGAAAAAACCCCTACGCAGAGGCGTAGGGGTTTTTTTTCTTAGAGTTATTTGTAGATATTGGCCCTAGAGAAAATCTAGGTGGGTGCCCGCAATCACACACCACGGTGTATGAAAATATGAGGCTCCCTTGCCAATAACTTAGGAGTCAATATCTCAAATAACCCTACTATCAGTATACGCACCCCTATTCTTTTTTGCAATATTGTTTTTTATCACAAAACAAAAACCTTGCATCACGCAAGGTTTTTGTAAAACATCACAAGAGATATTTAGTTAGAATGCCTCGTCTGCGTACACGTAGTCGAAGTTTGAATTCTTGTAATCAAAAATCTCTTCATCCTTGAAGAAACGTTTAACCTCTGCCTTACCATTCTCTACAGAGTCCGATGAGTGTACAACGTTTGACTGAATCGAGAGAGAAAGGTCACCGCGGATACTTCCTGCATCAGCGTCAAAACCCTTGGTAGGCCCTACGAGGATACGGGTTGCTGAAACCGCGTTGATACCCGAGAGTACCATTACAACAACCGGCGATGCCTTCATAAACGCCTTGATGCCCACAAAAAATGGCTTGTCAGCAATATGGGCGTAATGTGCCTCGAGAAGCGCATCCTCAAGGTTGATCATCTTCATACCGACAATCTTGAGCCCTTTGCGCTCAAAACGCCCCGTAATCTCGCCCAAAAGCCCGCGCTGGATTGCGTCCGGCTTCACAATAATAAGTACCTGCTCCTCTTTTGGATGTGCCATAGTGTTCAATAATTACCTGTTAAGATGGGGGTATCTTAGCAGAAAAAGGGCATGTGGGCAATCCGCACACCGCGCGCAAACAGTTACTCTAATTAACAATTAACGACTGAACGCCTTATTAAGAAGCGTTGTATCCCTTTTGATGATCTTCTTCTCTTGGTATCTCTTGAATTTTTTATAAACACCATACCCAAGAATAGTAAAAGGAGCAGCCACAAGGAGAGCACCGAGTGTCCCGAGTGCCGCCGGCGCACCCACAATAAGAGCTGTGGCAACAGGGGCTGTTATTCCTCCGGTAATCAGAGCTCGTTTTTGATACCCGTAGTGATCTTCGTGTCGGGAGTGCGCAGATTTGATTGTATCCTCAATCTCACCATATCTTGTATTTTCACTAACCTCAGGATATTTTTCTTTAAGTTTACCCCAGGCAGTTTCTGCTTCCATTTCTACCACTTCAGTTTCGGGCTTTGCCTCTACTTGTTCAGGGTCCTCCGGTACCATCTCTGCAATCTCCGCTTGAAGTGCTTCAACATCTGCAGCTTTTTGTTCTGGGTTTTCAGGTGCGACTTCTTTCACCACTACCGTAAGCTCCTCGAGGCGCTTGTCGGCAACGCTCGGCTCTGCTTCTACGCTGACTTCAACATTTTCCTTCTGTTCCGCTCCCATCGGCTCAAGCTCCCATTCGGGAACCTTCACACCAGACTTCTCAACCGCCTCATCCTGCCAGCTTTTATTTTCCATATTCCCTTTATTATGCCTGCTCTTGAAATAAAGTCAAAGAAACAGACCTCTCTTTTTATGATTTTAGATACCAAAAACATCGGTAGCAAACAATAGGTGTAGTGTAATGCGCCCTACAACTAAATCTTACTATTACCTCTCGTCACCCCCTACACTCTCAGGCGCAAATCGTGCTTTTTCTTCCTCGGTTAACAAATGCGATACACTATCAAAAACCCGCCCTACAGCCGCTTTTTCATTATCTGCATTACGATGTTGCTGCCCAAGAATCTCGCCTACCTCTTCGGGATTTATTGTGGGGGAGACCTTAAATGTTCGTTTTTCTATATCAATATCGTAAATCATGTGCGCTTCGTTATTAGTATCAAGTATAAAGATTGGGATATCTCTATCCATCACTTGCTGCATCCTATCCCACCAACGGTCATATCGAATCCCTCCACCATTTTGAAGAGAGGTTTCTTCGGTAAGAGTAGGCATGTTATCAGCCCACCTGCAATAGACCCCCGCTACTTCAGGTTGTTCAACAATGAGTTCGTTATATGAAGTGCCTTCCCTTTTGGTAACAGCATTCGTTACTGCTTCCACAGAAGCATCCTGACGAGAAACTACACGGCGATCTCTAAGCCCTACCGCAACAGAGCCAATATCACTTTTCCCGCCCCCGACGATACGTCCTCCAGATATTAACGCACCCCAGCTTCCGTTGCCGCCAAAAGTTCTTTGTACGCTCCCTTTATCAAGAGTGGAAGTTGAAATTGATGGTTGGAGTCCCGTTAAAATATCTAGTTGATCTTCCCAATTGAGACTTTTTGTATCAATTGCCTGGTTATTCGCAGACGGCTTCCATTCGGCGTCAACAATATCATGAACAAAATAAGTTCCGTGGGCACGAGTAAGATTATCAACATCTCTATTCTTTTCCTCTTCTAGAAATTCGAGTCGTTTATTTTCATCCCATTCTGCATTCTCCCTATAAGCTTCCTCCATAAGGCCTCCGAGTTCTTGTTGTTCTGCCGAAATACGATCGTAAGCGGCGAGGAGTTCCTCTCGAGAGAGGACCATTTTCTCTGCGGAGTCACGTGAACGCTCAACAACACCAAGGTCTCGTTCAAGTGTCTGTATCTGACGAAATTCTAAAATACGCGTTAACCATCGAGACTTTTTCTCATCAATATCTAACCGTAAGTCTTCAGCATTTTCGCAATATCGTTCAAAAGATTGCTTCTCGCTCTCAAGGTTTGCTTCTGCGTGACGTTTCGCATACTCTGCTTCAACAAGAGGATTTGCTTCTACTTCTGCCCATTGCGCCTTTTCTGAAGCAGCGAACTGTTGGTACTTTTCATCACCAATAAAGGGTTTCTTTTCTTGATTTGAGTCGGCAGACACAGGAGCTTCTTCTGTTTTTTGTATTAAAGGCTGTTGTTCTTCCAAGTTCATGGGTGCCCTGATTTTATCACAAAAATACCTCGTAAAGCAGCTTACGCCTCGCCCCTAAACCGTGCCATGATTTCTGCTTCCACCTCCTCGCGGGGAGCGCCGTATTTGAGGTAGGAAAGCTGCTTGAGTTTTTCGGCCATAGCGAGATTGCCTTGTTCGGGCGGGAGAATAGCAATATTAAACGGCTTGGTCGGCTGGCCTTTGACGAGCATATTCACGTACGCATTGTAGTTTTCGAGACGCGTAATGTCCTGCGCAGTAAAAGTCGGTGCGAATTTCTTTTCCAAAAACTCCGCATCCTCCTGCCCTACGCGAAATACCGCCATATTGCCGACATTACCAAACACCGCGTTTTTTATATCCTCCGGAAGTTGCGAGATATACTGATGAGCAATGTTGAGCGATAGACGGTACTTGCGTGCCTCGGAAAGAATAGACGCGATCGATGGCGTGGTGACATTTTGAAACTCGTCGATATAGAGATAGAAATCATTGGGTTTTTGCCCTGTGCCAAACATATCCACACGAGAGAGTGCTGCCATCGTGATTTTACCCACCAATACAAGACCTATCAAGTTCGCATTGATGTCGCCCAAGCGCCCTTTTGAAAGATTGACGAGGAGGATTTTTTTCTCATCCATAATCTGCCTAAAATTAAACGAGGAATTCTTCTGAAGAACCACGGGACGCATAATGTCGTTTGAAATGAACGGGTCGAACTTGCTGGAGATATAGGGTACGAAGTTGGCGAGTCCTTGGTCGCCCGTCGTCTTTTCAGCGCTTGCCCAGAACTGAACGATGATCGGATTCTTGCATCGCGAGAGCTTGAGGTCGCGGAAGGCCTTGTCGGAAAGTACTCGGGTAATATCGAGGAGTGTCGCCTGCTCGCTCGTATCCTCCATCACGAGAAATGCGGCATTTTTGAAATACTGTTCAAACATTGCTCCGCCACCCGCCTTCATATCAAAAAGCTGATTGAATATATTCATCATTTCGTTCACCACAAAGGTCTTTTGTTCGGGGCGACTGATGTCATACTCGAGCATATTGAGCCCCATCGGGCGCTCGATATACGAAGGGTCAAAGTAAATTACATCGTCAGCACGCTCGGGCGGGATGAGTGAGAGAATATCCTGCACATCGTTGCCGTGAGGGTCAATAAAACACACACCATCGCCGTTCCTGATGTCCTGCACAATCATATTTTTCAAGATACTCGTTTTACCAGTACCGGTTTGACCGATGACATATGTATGACGCACGCGATCTTCGCGGTCCATACGCACAAGGGTTTCCTTGTTGTGATATACATTCTTGCCCAAAATAATACCTTCGTGTGCCATCTCCATAGGTGCCGGTGCACCACCCGCTTTTGATTCCTTAAGCTCTGCGGCCGTAGTTGCTGAAACAGGAAAGTGAAACATCGTGGTAAGCTCCTTGAGATTAAGGGGGAAACTATGAGTATCTGAAAAAATACGGAACGAGAACTCATAGATAGCACGCATCAGATCATTCTTGGTAAGTCGCTTCCATGCAACACCATTTGCTTGCGGTTTAGAAAACTGATTAAAGGCTGCCTCAATTTCTGTCAAAATTGCACGAGCACGATCCTCAGTGTCCGCTGACACCACAATACGAATATTGGTATCCACAATTGGCGAAGCGATCTTTTCCGTAATATTCTCAATGGCAACTTGATCAACTTCATTCTCTTCTTTTTTCTTGATACCGAATAAAAGATCTTTGGTTGCGGCAGCGAACTCTGTGGTGAGACGAAGCGTCGAATGTTTTAAGGCATCCTTAATCGGTGTACCTTTTTTGATGTCCTCACGAATGCCTTTGTAAAGCTCGTTGAATGCCTTCCCGGTCGGCTTTATTACGAACTGCACTGCAGCACCTTCCCCTTCGTGAAGCATCTTACCAAATGCTCCAAGAAGTACATTGAGTGGATCCTGCGGAAATACTTCGAATGTCTTCATTTGAAACACTGAGCTTACCACTGGCTCTGCAACAGAAACGAGTGTCACTCCTTTTTCATTGAACGGGTTATAGTCTTCTTTGTGTTCACGAAGCTTTGCGTCAGGATACACTGAGAGCACCTGTTTTTCAAAAAGGTCAGCACGCTCAATGGGGACCGAGGCATAAAAAACAATTTCACTTGAAAAATTAGAGAGCGCGAGTTCGAGCGTAAAATAGTTTTTAACATCAAGCCACCCCGCAGAAGGGTTCTCGATCGAAAGCATTCCTGAATAAAACTGCTCCATCCCTGTTACGAGATCAGCAAAGCTTCGCGATGCACCCCTGGAGTCAACGGGGGGGAGCGTCACCTCGTAAAGACGCATTCTGAGTGCACGGAAAAGTGCACGCTCTTTTGAGACACTATTTGCAATACTTTCATCAGCGAGAAATTGTACAAGGAAACGATGAAAATCATCCTCAATGTGAGGGTCATTCAGTTTCTCGAGAATCGTGAGGGCGTTTTTAATACCGCGCTCCATCATCACACGTACAAGCTCATCGATCGTCTCTTCGTGTTCCTTCCCCATCTTCAAAACCCCTTCCTCAAGCTCGTGCGCCTTGAGCTGATAATCGGGCGCAAGAACCTGAGCTGCAGGCTGCGCACGGTACTCCTCGACTTTTTCCTGTACAATCACGGGGCGTTCAAGTGTCTGACCACTCACACCTGCCGCACGTTCACGTTCAGCGATCTGTGCACGAAGGTATGCCACCTCCTCTTGCGGGGATGCAAACTTCTCCATCGTGTCTTCCACGCGAGGTTTCATTTCTTCATTACGCGAACCCAAAAATGTCATTACTAGGTATTATATCACAGGTGCTTCAGATTTTGCCTCTTTAGCGAGAGTTATGAATGAAACAACAAGTGCAATAAAGAAAAGCATGGAACCAAAGAAACAGGGTGTAACAAAAGGACTTGCGGCGGGGACCCCCGAGCAACCAACCCCTGCCCCGGGTAAAGCAGTGTAGAAATTATATACAAGACGTCCAAAACTCGTCCATGCAAAAATAGTTCCCGCAACCAAGAACCCCACAAGATATTTTTCGCTTTTAGCGCGTACCTCGCCTTCTTTTTTCACGAGTGAAATCGCCCACACGAGAGCAACGGCAAATGCTATCGCCCCATAAAAACACGATGTAGTGACGGGGTTAGGATACAAACAATCATTGATTTTGAAAAGTGTCCCCTCCGCCTCGTAGAAGCGCAGAAAATCAACGACTGCTGTCGTCCATGCAAATACCGTACCTACCAAAAGTGCTCCTGTCTGTATCCAGTACATTTTTGCTATCATACTATGAATTGTATCACGCCCCCAACAAAAAATCGCGCCCCATGCGCGATTTTTTAACCCTGAGCTTGTCGAAAAACTAAAACTGCTGGTACTTCGCCTTACAATCCTTAGGGCAAGAGATGAGGGTCTCGGGTACATTACAGATACCATCTCCACAGACGGTGGTAACCGTACATACTCCTGCCACGAGTGACTGTCCCGTAGGACAATTGTTGCAAGCTGGAGGATTGGTAGCACCGTTCACACAGTTGGCAACACAAGAGCCGGAAACAAAGGTCTGACCTCCGGGACAAAGGTTACAAAGGGGTGGATTCAAGGTTCCGTTAGCGCAGTTTGCGTAACAGGTTCCTGCATACATCGAGTATCCTGCGGCACAGTGGTTACATGCTGGGGGGTTGGTGGCACCGTTGGCACAAGGGGCTGCAGATACGGTGATGGTAGCAATGGCTGACGATATCCAGGTGATTCCATTAGCTGATGCAGCTGAGTACACATCATAGGTTCCTGTTTGGGTGGGGGTCAGGGTGGTGCTGAGGTTGTGCGCGGTGGTAGCAGCAAAGGTGTAGTTTGATTGAGTGGCAGTAGCTACGGGCGTATATGCGGCATCCCAGTTCCAAGGACTCCCCTGTTTCCTCCAGTTGAGGTTGTGGTAGATCATACTGCCATCTGAGAAACTAGCGGTTGAGGAGAAGGTGACGCTTTGTCCGAGAGTGATGGCACTCGTGAGTGGAGCGAGGGAGACGGTCTTAGTGCTGCTATTTTGAACGCAACGAACGGGGATTGTAACGGAGCTGCTTATTTCCCCCTGTGCTCTATAGACAGTATTTTTACCAAAATTTAACATCCGATCCCACGCATGGGGGCTTCCTCCAAGCGCTTGAGCAGGAGGAACCTGCGAGGACGACCAGAACATTCCATTCATGTCACGAAATGCTGATCCACCGGCAGACACTGACAACAAACCAGCCAAGTTGCCTTCAAAACCACTCGCACCACCTGGCTTTAACTTTAATCCCGCCGAAGAACATTCACCGACAAAACCAAATAATGTCTCATCACGATTAGGATTACATACTTGTCCACTATCCTTTAAGTAATTTTCGAGTGTATGCCAATCAGCATCAGTTGGGATATGCCACCCAGCCGGGCAGATACCTTGCGCGCCTTCGGTGACTGAATACTTCATAGCCTCGTTCCAAGTGTAGAGACCTCCGTCAGGGTAATTTGGATGGTTGGTGGTACAGTTGGCAGCTTGGTTGTTGTAGCAGTATTTCTCGATGGTGCCGTTGTTGGTCTGTGTAGTTCCAGAGTTGATCATGGTGCCGACGCGCATACTCTCCTTCATCCAACACTGGGTGCCGATGGCGACGGTGTTATAGGTGCTACCGTCTGCATCAGTGGCTGTACCGCAGGAGACGCTAACGGTAATAGTGCGCGAAGGGCAGTTTGTTGACCAAGCGTTTTGCGAATCTTTTACACGAAAATATATAGTATGCGAACCCACCCCCAAATCTCCTTTATTGAAACTTGAAGCAGAAGAAACAAGAGTTCCTGTGCCACACACTCCTTCCCTCCATTCATAAGCAGTAATAGAGTCACCGATATCAGGGTCGCTACCAGAACCAGAAAATGATACTACTTACCCTTGTGGCACGGTAACACTACCAGAGGGGATGATGATGGAGGCGGTGGGTAAAGTATTAGCAGCTACTGGTGGTACATAGCTTGTTGAAAGCGTATTGCACCCCAAATCAGAAGGCATTCCCATTACCCAATAAACTTCATAGAGAACAAATGTTGCAACACAAGGAGGAAAAACTGACCATGGATACGAATAGCTATAGACAGTAGGCGTACAGACGCCACCCGTGCAAGTCTGCCCGAATAAGACCTCTGTATAAGCAGCACTGAACCTTGAAAATGCGGTGCCCTTGTCAACTCCGACCCCACCCTGAATCACTCCTAACCATACATAAAACCTCGGTGGATCGATAACAGAAACCGGAGTGACGCTTGGAGGAAACGAGAAGGTTTTATTACCAGCCCCAGCATTATAATTAAACTGAAGCGTATTCCCAGACCACGATAATACTAAAGGCTGAACGGCGGCCATAAGAGAAGCTCCCGCTGGTAAAAGAAGGAGGACTGAAAATATAAAAATACGGCGGGTTAATTTCATCATTTTTTCTGAATCTTAAAAAAATCATGGCAAGCGAACTGGTAACGCTCATCACCAAGTGTTTCGCAGTCGCCCTCGTTCCCTTTTGCAAGAATATCCTGCAAAAGTTTCTGTAAGACTATTTCGTCCACATTTGAAAGCACTTTTGGTTCTGGGGCGACTTGCTCTGTTTGTATGACAGGCTGTGGTGGTGCGTTCCTTTTTGGGCTTACTACGAGAATGGTAAAGACAAAGACGATGAGGAGTACAGCGACTATCAAAAACTTTTTCTTATTTGAGAAGGCAAGCGGGGTGTCCATACCTCAAGTATACCTTTATGTTACGCCATTCACAAAAAAGGGAATGTGGATAACTATTTTAAAACAACGGTAAAACCAAGCCTCATCTACACCTTGGTCAAAATCTCAGCGGGGCCGTCAGTAATGAGAATAGTGTGTTCAAAGTGCGCAGAGCGTTTATGGTCGCGTGTGACAAACGTATAGCCATCTGAAAGGAGTTTTATGTAACGGGTTCCTTCGTTCACGATAGGCTCAAGGGCGAGCACCATACCGGGCTTGAGGCGTACGCCTTGTCCTCGTTCACCATAGTTGGCGACATGTGGATCCTCGTGTTGATGGTAGCCGACACCGTGCCCACCAAGCTCCTCCACAATCACAAAACCATGATCCTTTACATATTTTTCGATTGCGTACCCAATATCCCCCGTTGTTTTTCCTGCGCGTGCAGCTTCAATACCTTGAGCAAGAGCACCCTTCGTCACATCCATCAATTTTTGCGCAACCTCATCAACCTCCCCTACCGGAACGGTCATTGCTGAATCAGTAAAAAGCCCTTTATGTTTAATACCGGTATCAATACCAATAATATCACCCTCCTTGAGCACACGATCACCGCCGATCCCATGCACAATTTCATCGTTCACCGACACACAGAGCGACCCTGGATATGGAATAGAGGCTCCCTCAGGGGTGTAGTGCAAAAATGCGGGCTCATCACCGCCTTCTCGCATCAGCTTTTCCGCAAGCTGGTCGAGTTCACGTGTGGTGACGCCTGGCCTTATGGCATCCTTAATAGCAAGCAAAATAGCCGCGAGACGTTTACCGCCCTCACGAATAATCGCGACCTCTTCTTCTGTTTTTACCATTCCCTTCTTTGTCATTATTTTAAATTGAGGCTCTCAAGAATATCATCAAAAACTTCTTCAGGGGTTTGTTCTCCGTTAATATCCAGAAAGCGATATGCAGGATTGTTGCGGTAGTACTCCACTGCTGGTGCAACATCTTGATCAAACCACGCAAGCCTTCGGGCAACGACATCTGATTTTACATCGTCTGGTCGGCCACGACCACGCAAACGGTCCTCCGCCCACTGCCGTGATACATTCAAAAATACTACGGTTGGATTTTCGCGTCCATAAAACGAAACTGCCGTATCAAGAATTTTTGCCTCATCAAGCGAGCGAGGCATCCCGTCAACAATGAGATGTTCACGTCCGCTTATATTGTCGATAAGTGCCTGGGCCCACATCCATATCGCCAAAAACTCCGGTTGGCGTTTACCTGTCTCGCCATACACACGAGCTCTGTCCCATGTGTAACCTTTCTCTTGAGCATATTTTCGAAAATATGCTCCTGTTTCAATATACAAAACAGAGGAATCGTCCTGGCGCCCACTCAAAAATGTATTAAGGTGGTTTGACTGTGTCCCCTTACCTGCCCCTGAACGCCCTATGAAAATAATAGTCTGTAAATCCATGTGGATATTGTAGCAGTAAACGGATACGGGTGCGAGGATTTTGCCCTCACACCCGTATTGTTCAATATTCTAACTTCTAACCTTATTCTCTTAGTACTCCCTCATTGAAAGCTGCGCGTCAACCTTCTTTACGAGATCAAGGACTACTGAAACAACAATCAGGAGTGCCGTTCCACCAATAGCGAGAGATGCAACACCCGTGAGTTCTTGCATAACGAGTGGTAAAATAGCGATCGCACCAAGGAAGATAGCACCAACAAGCGTAATGCGCGTAAGGATCTTTGCAAGATACTGTGAAGTCTGCTCGCCGGGGCGAATACCAGGAATGAATGCGCCGTTCTTCTGAAGATTGGTTGAGATAGCGTCTGGATCAAAGGTGACCGCGGTGTAAAAATACGTAAAGACGAATACGAGACCAAAGTAGAGCACCCCGTTTACCCAACTATTTGCAAGCGCTTTCTGAACAGCAAGCGCAATCACCTGCACCGTACCGTTACCCATCGTAGCAAGCGCGTTAGCGACTACTGTAGGGAAAATAAGAATAGAGAGTGCAAAAATGATTGGAATAACACCTGCCTGATTTACACGAAGAGGTAAATATGTTTGCGTAGAACCACCAATAGTGCGGCCACCACGAGCCTGTTTTGCGTAGGTCACCGGCACAGGACGCTCTGCCTCGGTCATAAAGACTACC
>MHUY01000037.1:33202-34330 GCA_001825115.1 Candidatus Yonathbacteria bacterium RIFOXYC2_FULL_47_9
GTGCAGGAAGGCTTGATACGATACCGGCGAAGATAATGAGGGAAACACCATTACCGATACCAAACTCTGAAATAAGCTCACCAATCCACATAAGGAGGAGCGAACCTGCTGCCACAACAAGTGTGTTCGTAAGCATTTCAAACGGTGTAAGACCCACAAGAATCCCTTGCTTGCCAAGGTATGCAATAAGACCGTAACCTTGCACTAAGGCGAGAGGTACAGCGAGTAGGCGTGAATACTGTGTCATCTTGCGACGACCATACTCTCCTTCCTCATGCTGCATCGCCTTCATCTTTGGCGACATCATGGTCATAAGCTGCATAATAATCGATGCGGTAATATACGGACCAACACCAAGCATCACGATTGACACCGCAGAAAGGCCACCTCCTGTAAGGAGATTCAGGAATCCGAGGGCCTGATCGTTAGCAAGAAGGTCTGCTAGATTCTGGCCTGCAGCTGCAGGAATAGGAATGTTCGCGAGTACGCGAAAAATAACGAGTGCAACAAGCACAAAGAGAACACGGCGACGAAGCACCGCATCTCCAAACATCAGCTTCATTTTACGAACGAAAGTATTCATAGTAGTAGTGTTATTTCACCGTACCGCCAAGTTTTTCAATAGCTGCTTTTGCAGTTTCAGAAATGGCACATCCGCGAATATCAAGCTTTTTGTCGAGCTCACCTTTCGCAAGGATCTTAACCGTAGGGATACGATTACCTTTCTTTTCAATAAGGGCTTTCTCAAGGAGTACCTTTGGAGTTACGCGGTCACCCGAAGCAAACACGAGACTCAATACACCAATATTAATAACCGCCTCGTTAGTTGCCTCAGTTTTAAACTGATTGCGTGAAACACCTTCACCACGACGCTTTGGAAGCTTCTTGATAATATCACGCATTGCGGGACGGATGCTGTGTCCAGCGCGAGCTTTCTGACCTTTGGTTCCGCGACCCGAAGTCTTGCCACGTTTGCCACCACGACCAACAAGTTTCTTGGCCTTAAGCTTTGTCTTTGGTTTTAGTTCATGTGCCTGCATAGTATCGTATGTTAAATAAGGAGATTATTTTGCTTCTGGTGCTGCTTCTACTGAAGCGCGACCTGGTTTCTTTGCGCGAAGCTGCTCA
>MHUY01000037.1:34345-44088 GCA_001825115.1 Candidatus Yonathbacteria bacterium RIFOXYC2_FULL_47_9
GCGCGTGCATTGTTGAGTTTGTTTTTTGAACCTGAAATGATCTTTGCGCGTACGTTCTTGATACCGGCAAGGTCGAGTACGTTACGTACCGAGCTACCTGCAACCATACCACGACCAGGAGCTGGCATGATCATCACGCGTGCTGAAGCCTCCTTTGCTTCAACTTCATGAGGGATCATCATTTCGTTGGTGAGGCGTACCTTGATCATGTTCTTCTTGGCGTTCTTCATTGCCTTTTCAATAGCTGCTGCAGTATCTGCTGCTTTGCCGATACCTACACCAACTGAACCCTTGCGATTACCCGCAACCATAGCAACAGAGAATGAGAAACGGCGACCTCCGGCGACCACACGGGTCACACGACGGATCTGAATGAGCTTGTTATCAAACTCAGGCTTTGCACGCTCGAAACCAGCGCCACGAGGACCACCTTTACCGCGCCCTGCACCTGCTCCACCGCGCGCGGGACCACGAGAAGTACTACCTCCGCGTGATGCTCCTGCGCCGCGAGGACCACCAAATGAACGCGCTGCTGCAGGTTTTGCTGCCTCTGGTGCTTTCACTTCCGTATTCTGTTGTGTCGTGTTCTCGGTCATATGATATTAAAATTCTAAGCCTCCTTCGCGTGCACCCTCGGCAAGGGCACGTACACGTCCGGTGTAAATAAATCCACCACGGTCAAAGGTCACCTGGGTGACACCCTTTATTTTTGCCGCCTTGGCAAGAGCTTCCCCTGCGAGCTTTGAACGCTCTGTTTTAGTCTTGCCCTTGAGACCCATGTCTGAAGAAGCAGCGAGGGTTACACCCTTGGTGTCATCAATAAGTTGTGCATAAATGTAAACATTTGACTTGAATACCGCAAGGCGAGGACGCTCTGCTGTTCCAATGACCTTTGCACGAATGCGACGATGTCGACGGATGCGTTTTTCAGTTTTAGTAGTGATAGTAGTCATAGTAGTTTCAGAAGATTATGCGGACTTCTTACCCTGCTTGCGGCGAATCACCTCACCAGAGTAACGGATACCCTTACCCTTGTAAGGCTCAGGTTTCTTCTTTGCGCGAACCTGTGCAGCGAACTGTCCAACAGACTCTTTATTAATCGAAGAAAGAGTAACGGTGTTCTTTTCAACAACAGCTTTCACATCAGCGGGAACCTCCATAGGAACCTTGTGTGAAAAACCGAGACTGAATACCAACACATTACCTTGTGGCTCAACCTTGTAACCAACACCTTCAATAATAAGCTTCTTTTCAAATGGCTTGTTAACGCCGGCAACCATATTAACGAGATGTGAAGCGTATGTACCCCAAAGAGCGCGTGCTTCTTTTGTGTTATTCTTTGGCTCAAACGAAATCGCATTCTCGGTAATCGTAATGATCACAGGACCTGTGAAATCGCGTACGAGCTGACCCTGAGGACCCTTGACCGTAATAGTCGCGCCATCTCTGGTTACCGTTGTTCCAGCTGGGATTACTACACCTTTTTTTCCAATTCTTGACATATATTTATATTACCAGATCTTAAAGAGAGCCTCACCGCCGACCTGTGCCTTACGAGCCTCTGCTCCCGTCATTACACCCTTAGGGGTTGAGATTACCAAAAGCCCATAACCATTCTTGACGAGCTTGATCTCATCAGCCTTGAGGTACACGCGCTTTGATGGCTTTGAAACACGTGCAACATTTACGACACGAGGAGCCTTGCCGTCGAAGGCAATACCGATCTCGAGGGTCTTTACTACCTTCTTGCCCTTCTTGGCGTACGAAGCAATAAAGCCATTCTGAAAGAGCACTACAGCGATAGTTTCTTTCATCTTAGAAAAAGGAACAACTGCCGTTGATTTTCCGGCATTTCCTGCGTTCTTAATGCTGATGAGCATGTCTGCGATTGGATCGTGCATAATAGTAGAGAATTACCAAGAAGACTTCTTAACACCCGGAATCTTGCCTTCGTTGGCGAGCTCGCGGAAACAAACACGGCAAAGATCGAAATCGCCCATGTAACCACGACGACGGCCACATTTGAAACAGCGACGAACGGTGCGTGAAGGAAATTTCGGCTCTTTTTGAGAGCGAACAATTGTTGATGTTTTTGCCATAAGTGAATAGGGGCTTTGGTCTTGCCAATATCGCGCGTTGGTTCTTCTTTGTACAATCTCACCCTAGAGCGAGTTTGCACAAAGAAGGAAAAACGCGGATTAAGTAAGATCTCAAAAACCCGTACGAGCATCCTAGCATATGGGGGAATAATGTCAACAAGAAAAGTGCCTGAACCATAAAAAAGGCGCCCTTGGACGCCTTTTACGAGTGTTTTGGGTTATTTACTGCCCCAACCGTCTTCTTTTGCTTCTTTTCTTGCCCGTTCTTCACGGCGTTCAATGACCTGCGCAGGATCGTCACTCTCCCCGTTGAGGTGACGCCTTACCGCCTCATCATCCATGGCTGCAAGCGCAACCTGAGGGGTTGTTTCCACAACTGCAGTTTTAGTAAAGTGCATTCTACTCTCCTTGAGAAGGATCTGCCTAGCACCCCTTGTGTTAGGTAAATCAATTATACCATACATATTATAGAAAAGTCAATATAAATACCGCCTGCTAGGCGGTTTTTATATTGAGAACAATCAACCTTTTAGGGATTATTTCTTGAATGGAGTTCCGATGAGCTCGAAGAAACGAGTAGCCTCTTTCTTGTTCTTGGCGGTTGTCACCATAGTAACAGCGAGACCAAAGAGATCTTTGATTTCCTCGTCAGTAGTCTCAGGAAAAATCGACTGCTCTTTGACACCGAGGGTCAAGTTACCCATTTCGTCAACGCTCTTTTTGTCATAGCCACGGAAGTCACGTGTACGAGGAATAGCAACGTTGAAGAACTTGTCGAGGAAGCCAACCATACGTGCACCACGGAGCGTTACGGCAACACCGATCTTATCCCCTTCGCGAAGTTTGAATGCCGCGATAGATTTCTTTGCAGCACGAAGTGAAGGCTTCTGTCCCGTGATCTTTGCAATGCGTCCCATTACCATCTCGTTGCGATTCTTGTCCTTTGAGCGGCCAGTCGTAGCGGAAACCACTACCTTTACCAAACGAGGTGCAGCAAGTTTAGCGGTGTAGCCAAACTCCCCTTTCATTATTTCGTAGGCTTCTGCTTGTTTTTCTTTTACTGATTTCATAGCTGATTTCATAATATTAAAAGCTACTTGAGCTCTGAACCGCTTTTCTTGGTAACGCGAATGTTCTTGCCACCGATCTCTTTAATACCGACGCGGGTACGAACATCCTTCTTTGGATCGAGGATCATTACATTTGATGCATGAAGAGGCATTGCACGCTCTACAATCTGACCTACGGCACCTTGCGTGCGTCCCTTTTCGTGAACCTTTGCAATGTTTGCGCCTTCTACAACAACACGATTTACACGAGGAAGAGCCTCGAGGATCGCTCCTTTCTTTCCTTTATCTTTGCCGGCGATAATGATCACCTTGTCTCCTTTTTTGAGCTTCATAGTAGTAATATTAAAATAGATTAAACGACCTCTGGGGCAATCGAACCGACCTTTTGGTATCCTGCCTCAACGATCTCGCGAGGAATAGGACCGAATACACGTCCTGCCTTTGGCTCCTTCTTTGCGCGGTCAATAATAACTACCGCATTGTCATCGAAACGCATGTATGATCCGTCTTTACGGCGGTATGCGTTGCGTGTGCGTACAACGAGACCAGTCAAAACATCCTTCTTCTTAACTGACTTGCGCGGTTCTGCAACCTGCACAGAGAGGACAACGAGGTCGCCGATCATAGCGTAGCGCTTCTTTGAGCTGCCGAGCACCTTGAACACGCGCCCGATCTTGCCTCCGGAATTGTCAGTGATTTTTACGATTGTTTGTGGTTGGATCATAGTAGTTTCGTTATGCGTTCACTCTGTGCTTTTGTTATGCGGTCTTCTTGCCGACGACGGTAAAGGCTTTATCCTTTGAAATGGGGCGACATTCAGCGATGATAACCTCATCTCCCATCTTGTACTGACCCTCCTCATCGTGAGCCTTGTACTTTTTTGAGATCTTCATGTACTTGCCGTACTTTGGGTGCTTGACGAAGCGGTTCACGAGAACCGTCACCGTCTTCATCATCTTGTCTGAGACGACGACGCCTTGAAGTTTCTTTGTAGTTGTTGTTTTTGTTTCCATAATAATGTTATGCGGCTACCTTTTTGCGCGCGTTAACCTCGGTCAAACTACGAGCGATCTCCTTGCGTGCAAGCATTGTTGCTTTCGTGTTTTTCTTGGCACTGCCGGCGATGTCGAAGCGAAGTGCGCGAAGCTCTTCCCTCTTGCTGTCGATGGTCTTTACCAAATCCTCGTTACTTTTTTTGCTGATGTCGGTCATGATAGTAAATATTATACAGTCTCTGTACGGCGTACGATGCGTGTCTTAAGCGGAAGCTTTGCTCCTGCTTTGCGAAGTGCTTTAACAGCCGTTGCTTCATCAACACCATCAACTTCAAAGAGCATGCGACCTGGGCGTACTTCAAACACGTATCCCTGGAGCTCTCCCTTTCCTTTACCCATACCTACCTGTGCTCCTTTTTGTGTATAAGGACGATCAGGGAAGATACGAATCCACATCTTACCAACCTTGGTAATAGTACGCGTAATAACCTTACGTGATGCTTCGATCTGGTTTGACTTTACGCGAGCAGGGGTCTCAGCCTTGAGGCCAAACGAACCAAACGCAAGCGTGATGCCACGGGTTTCAGGCGCAGCAAGCTTTGCCTCGCTCTTGCGGCCGTTCTGCCATTTTCTGTATTTTACTTTTTTAGGGAATAACATAGTAGTGTATTTAAATAGGGTTATGCGTTTGCTCCCTGTGCAGCAAGACTCTTCTTCTTACCCTCAGCAAAGATCTGACCCTTGTAGATCCAAACCTTGATACCGATGGCTCCGTAAGGGAGGCGTGCGGTCTGCTTTGCGTAGTCGATGTCTGCACGGAAGGTCTGAAGAGGAATACCTCCGCGACGAATCTGCTCAAAGCGTGCCATCTCGGCACCACCAAGGCGTCCAGAAATTGCAATACGAGCACCTTTAACATCGCGATTTGCCATCACCTTTTCTACGGTCTGCTTAAGGATCATACGGAAAGGGAGACGTTTCTCAAGACCTTCAGCAACCATCTCAGCAACAATAGCTGCGTTTGACTCTGGTGAACGTACTTCCTCGATGTCGAGCTTGAAGTCAGCAGGAATGCTCAATTTCTTGCGAGCAGCTTCTTTCAAAATATCGTTTTTGAGTTTAACCGAACCCTCACCAGCGCGGCCAATAACCATGCCCGGACGAGCAGTTTTGATTACGACGCGGAATGTCTTTGCATTACGCTCGATCTCAACACCAGCGATATGATTACCGCGAAGACGCTTGTCGAGGAAACTACGAATAAGAATATCACCCTTAAGGAAGTTCTTGTATTCCTCTTTCGCTCCGAACCAGCGTGACTTCCAGTCACGAATGATTCCTAAACGATGTGCAAATGGGTGTACGATATGTGTCATATTATTTCTTTGTTGCTGCTACTTTAGCCTTTGGTGCAGCCTTCTTTACCGCTTTCTCTTTAACCTCCTTAACAGGCGCCTTCTTTGCGGTGTCAACAGACTCAGCGCGTTCAATGAGCTCAATCATAACATGACTCGTGTGTTTATGGATCGGTGATGCTGAACCATGAGACTTTGGAATAAAGCGCTTAAGGATAGTACCCTGATCAACACGCACTTCTTTTACAAAAAGGGCATCCTGGGCAATACCATCGTTTTCTTTTGCATTAGCAACAGCCGAAAGCAAGAGCTTCAACATAGGAAGAGATGCACGCTTTGGAAGAACCTCGAGTTCTTTAATGGCACGCTCAACAGTCTTGCCTTTCATAAGGTTTGCGACAAGGCGAACCTTGCGTGGGGCTTGACGATAGCTTTTTAAGTAGGCTTTCATATATTATTTCTTCTTTGCAGGAGTTTCTGACTTAGCGGCCTTGGCAGCAGCGATTTCGCTTTCTTTCTTCTTCTGCTCAAGTTCCTTCTGCATCTTACCGCCGTGGCGAACAAATTTCTTTGTAGGAGAAAACTCTCCGAGTCGGTGACCCACCATATCCTCGGTCACGCGGACCTCGAGGTGAGTCTTACCGTTGTACACGCCAAAAAGGAACCCTACCATTTCAGGGGCGATCTGACTTGCGCGTGACCATGTTTTGATCATCGGTTCAGTTTGCGCGCTTTTACCCTCAATCTTTTTGAGAAGCTTTGGGTCAATATGTGGTCCTTTTTTAAGTGATCGTGTCATAGTATATTTGGGGCTCGTCCCGTTAAGGCGAGCCCTAAACAAAACAAGCTCGGATGAGCTCGCTTTGCATCTTACCAAATTGGTGAATAATGTCAAATCGGGGAACCATTTCCTTGTCCTTGTATAAAGAAATGGTCGCCCAAGCGACCATTTCTTTATACCCCTACAGCGTTAAAACCGTTACCAGGCTAGAATTGCAGGTACCTTACTTTGCAATCCTTTGGGCAAGTAATAGGGGTTTCCCCCGTATTGCATGCTCCATCATAATTGCACCCCGGGATCGCAACAGGCCCTACCGGCCCCCCTGCACAAACAAGTGCTGGTAGCGTACATGCACTGGTCACTGTTGCTCCTGTAGCACAAACACCAACCTTAATGCCCATTGTTGACCCAACATCTGCAGGACATGATCCAATCCTCTGGCATGCACCCCACGAACCTTCTGGTACGTCAGAAATGGTGCAGGGCGGCACACCAACAACAGGGCCGACACTTATCCCTCCAATTTTTGGAGAGAAATCCATCCAACCCGTCACGCCTGAACCCCACACCCATCCACCAAACTTATCGGCAGCAATCTTAACCTCATAGGGTAATGATTCATAAATGGGAGTAAGCTGAAGCTTGCTTACGGAATCTGAACTGTAATTTGTAGTCCACACAGAATTCGTGACGGGGTCAAAAGCAACGCCGTTTGGTGTGGTTCCTACTGGATAATCGATCCTTGTGTGTGTATTAACATCGACTTTACTTACCGTGTTGGAATTGGAGTTTGCAACCCACACAGAATTCGTGACAGGCTCAAAAGCAATGCCCCATGGGTTCGTTCCCACATTCACCCAGTCTAGTGATGACCATGAACCATTAAAAATATTAACTTTTTTAATAATATCTAATCCAGAATAATTTGTAATCCTCAAAGAATTCGTAACAGGGTCGAAGACCATGCCATACGGAGACGATGTTGACCCACCCACATAGTTATTCTTAACTCCTGTGTTGACATTAATCTTAACTAGAGTATTACCCGATCCAATCCACATAGAATTCGTAATGGGGTCAAAAGCAATGGCTGTGCCATTTTGTACTGGGTAGTCAATCCTTGAACCATTATTAACATTAACCTTACTTACGATATCATCGTCAGTGCTCACAACCCATACGGAATTCGTGACAGGGTCGAAAGCGATTTTAGTAGGAGCCCTACCGACTATGTAGTTTACTTTAGCTCCAGTATTAATATTGATTTTACTCACAGTATTGGATATACCACTGGAGTTGGTAACCCACACAGAATTCGTGACGGGGTCGAAAGCGATATCAGTAGGAAAAGTACTCACTGAGTAGTTAACCCTTGCCCCAGTATTGACATTAATCTTGCTCACGGTACCAGAGTATGAGTTCACAACCCACATAGAATTCGTAACAGAATCAAAAGCGATACCACGAGGCGTATCTCCTACAGTATAATCCGTTCTCTCTACTGCATATCCAACAATAACCGGACCGGTACCAGCACCTCCAAGACTAATCCAACCATCCCAGCCGCCAGCAGCATTACCAGCACCTGAGCCTGTGCAGTTCCCTGAACCATCCAAGAGGTTGTTTTGACAAGCAGAAATAGCACGCATCCAGCCCGTTGTTGAACCCGTTGCCCAGTCAACCTGCGCAATAGGGCCGCTCCCCCCATTGAGGGGTGCTGCAGGGGGGTTCCCCGTCTTGGTGCGATCAAAGCTTACCCATCCGACATGTTCATTCCATGCAGTCCCTGAAAGGGCACCTGTTCCCCCTGTTGCCTTGGTAGAGGTATTCACATTTACCCCATAGTCCCTTGCGATCATAGATGTATTGTCTCCGCCACACATTCCGGCATCCACTCTTCCGTTCTTGTCTGAATCACAATCAAGACTATTGAAACTCGTCCATCCAATATTCTCACCCCAAGTCCACCCCGAGACATTTTGCGTCAACCCCGCTTGTGCACGAGGAGAACTAAAGAGATGTGGGTTTACGAAATATATGAGCGCCAACAAACCTCCCCCCATAACAAGCATGAGTATTGCACGAACCTTATGAGTAGATACTGTTTTCATAGACTTTATCTGTTTTTATAGAGCTTGAGGTGCTGGAGGCATAACAGGAGCCATTGTCGTGGATGCGGTAATTTTTACCGCCACAAAAGAAGCTTTTTCTTTAACATTTTCAGCCGCTTCAACATTGACCGTCATCCCCTCTTTGAGGTCGCTCTGCGTGATAACCTTTTCTATAAACGCCAAAGGGGGTCTACCAGAAATCATATTTTCTGAAGGAATAGTCTTTATCATTTTTGAGAACTCTACTATTTCTTTTTGGAACACCGCCTGATCTTTTTGCTCAAAAAAGACGATTTTTGTGTCGTGAGTAATCGTTATTACTCGCTCCACAGGTAAAACCTCAAATGGGTTCGCCGTATTAATGCTTTCAATAATGATCGTATCGCCAGAAATACTTTTTATTGTACCTGGGACTGAGTGCATTTCAGGAATTGAAGGGAAGAACTTCTTTGCTGTCTCGATTTGCGCTTGGAGACGTGCCACCTCGGCGTTTGATGATCCTGACTGCCCTGCACCAATAATAAACCCAACAACCACACCAATAATCAGTGTCGCGATAGGGGTAACGATCTTCATTGCTCCTAGTTTGTTTTCTTCCATATGGTTATAGTTATTTTCCTGACGATAAAAGTATGTGTTTATTATACCATGTTCAAAAAAAGAAAGATTTCTAGAGGTGTGGATAACAAAAAAAACCGCAACCAATTGGCTGCGGTTTTTTTATTCCCTACTTCGACTTCTTGGTTTTGCGACGAGCAACAATGAGGTTGTTTGAGTATTTCTTTGGAGAACGAGTCTTGCGTCCACCAGTAACCTTACCCCACTTTGTCTTAGGGCGCTTGGTACCACGACCCTGACGTCCTTCACCTCCACCGTATGGATGGTCTACTGGGTTCATTGCTGAACCGCGAACGGTTGGGCGAATACCGAGCCAACGTGAGCGACCTGCCTTACCGAGGTTGCGGTGCTTGTACTCTTCGTTTGATACGGCACCAATAGAAGCCCAAGCATTCTCAGATACCTTACGAATTTCACCTGAAGGCATCTTCAAGTGAGTCTGTCCGGCATTGTTTGCCACCACTTCAGCGTAGTTACCTGCTGAGCGAGCGATGCGCGCACCACCTTGTGGCTGAAGCTCAATATTAAATACAAAAGTACCTACCGGAGCTTTACGCAAAGGAATACGGTTCCCTGTTTTTACGGGCGCATCCTCGGCGGTCATGATTGTGTCGCCTACTTTGAGTCCATGAGGAAGAAGGTTATAACGACGCTCGCCGTCGGCATAGCAAATTACTCCAATGAAGCCTGAGCGGTTTGGGTCGTACTCAATGG
>MHUY01000037.1:44108-46946 GCA_001825115.1 Candidatus Yonathbacteria bacterium RIFOXYC2_FULL_47_9
GCTTGTGCCCACCACCCTTGTGGCGTGTCGTAATACGACCAAAAGCATTGCGTCCGCTGCCGCGTCTGAAACCATGGGTCAAGGACTTGAGCGGTTCGTTTGTGGTGAGTACACCGCGATAGGTCACGGTTGCAGTCTGACGAAGCGAAGGTGTTGTTGGTTTAAACTTTTTCATAGTGATTATATAAGCTCAATCTTATCGCCCTTTTTTAAGGTGACGAGTGCCTTGCGCACACCTGCCTTTACGCCACGACGATTGCGTACAAAAACGTTGGTATCAGGAAGATTTACGATATTTACTTTAACAGGAGTAACACCGTAAAGTGTTTCAACCGCCTTAGCAATCTCGATCTTGTTAGTCTTTGGTGAAACTACAAAAACATAAGTTCCCTTTTCTGCAAGAATAGCTGCCTTCTCGGTAATGTGTGGGCGCACAAGGGCGTCTGCACGAGCTCCAAGACTGCTCTCGTTCTGCTTCTTGGTAACCTTCTTTTCTGTTGTTTTTTGAAAAATAGCCATAGAAGTATTGTTATTTAACTGCAATCTTACCCTCAATGAAGCCGACCGATGCTTCCGGGCTTACAATCACAAGATACTTGTGATTCAAGAGATCAATAGGGTTCATGTTCTTTACATCATCGAAATCGATGTTGCCAAAGTTTCCAAAGCTCTTTGCTGCAACTTCTGACTTTTCAGCCATCGCGAAGTATGCCGCATTGCGTTTTTTGGTGAGGAGTTTCTCGAAACCCTTAACCTCTGAGAGATTGCTCAAGATAGCCTTTGCTTCGCGCGTCTTGTAATCCTTCATAGCGATGTCATCAACAAACATAATTTCGCCCTTGCGGAGCTTCTCCGAGAGTACGGTGTAGAGTGCCTTGGCGCGAACCTTCTTGTTGATCTTCTTGCTGTAGTCTTTTTCACCGAGTGGACCGTGAGTCACACCTCCGTGACGCCAGATTGGTGAACGGCTTGAACCGTGACGTGCGCGACCAGTACCCTTCTGTGCCCATGGCTTCTTGCCTCCACCAGAGACTTCGCTGCGCGTTTTTGCTGCAGCTGTTCCCGTGCGTGCATTTGCGCGCATTGATGTTACTACCTGATGCACAAGGTCAGCGTTCCAAGTAAGACCCCAAATCTTTTCATTCAAGTCAACTTTTCTCGCTTCTTTTCCTTTTGTGCTGTATACGATTGCTTCCATATTAGTATGTATTATGCCTTAATTTCGAGAAGAGCCCCCTTGATACCAGGCACACAGCCTGAGACGAGGATCTTGTTGTTGGTAGTGTCGACCCCAAGTACACGCAAACCTTTGATCGTTGTACGATCGCTACCCATACGGCCGGCCATACGACGACCTTTTGAGATCTTCTGCTGACCAGTTGAACCGATAGAACCAGGCTCACGCTCTGAGTGCTTCTGGCCGTGCGTACGTGAACCTCCGTGGAACCCGTGGCGCTTGACCACACCCTGAAAGCCCTTACCTTTTGAAGTACCCGAGATGGTCACTTCATCACCTACGGTGAAGAGTGAAGCATCAAGCGTGTCTCCTTTTTTCCATGCACTCGAATCATCAACGCGGAACTCACGAATCGCCGCAAAAGAGCCGAGGTCTTTTGTGTGACCCTGCACTGCCTTTGAGATGTTCTTTGGAGCACGTGTACCGAAACCAATCTGTACAGACTCGTAGCCGTCAGTGTCCTTGTTTTTGATTTGAGTGATAACAGCAGGCCCTACCGCAACAAGTGTTGCAGCTGTAGCCAATCCATCGTTGCCGATGAATGTCACCATATTTTCTTTTCTTCCTAGAATAAATTTCATATCGGTAACCATTGCAACCCTCGTCTTACGAAGGGGTTGTTGGCATTTTAACTAACGAATAAACTTTTTACGCTCCTCAATCAGCAGATTGACCTACTGGGTTGTTTTACATCATCTTCACATCGATGTTGACACCGGATGGAAGTGAGAGGTTGGTGAGCGCTTCAATAACTTTTGCGCCTGGATTCAAGATGTCGATCAAACGTTTGTGGATACGCATCTCGAACTGCTCGCGTGCATTTTTGTAGATGAAGGTTGAACGGAGAACCGTGTACTTCTTGATCTCGGTTGGGAGCGGTGTAGGCCCCATAACCTCTGCATCGTAGCGGAGTGCTGTGTCGATGATCTGCTTGACCGAGTTGTCGAGCACTTTGTGCTCATAAGCACGCACGCGAATGCGGAGCTTGTGAGTTACATCTTTTTCTTTTACAGATTTTGTCATAGAGGTTTAAAGAGAAACGGGAAACTAGTTAGGCGATGATCTTGGTAACAACACCTGCACCTACCGTACGTCCACCCTCGCGGATCGCAAAGTGCTGCTGTTCTTCGATAGCAACAGGCACGATGAGCTTAACTTTAAGCTTAACAGTATCGCCTGGCATAACCATCTCAGTACCTTCAGGGAGACTTGTGTCGCCTGTTACGTCGGTTGTACGGATGTAGAACTGAGGTTTGTAACCATTGAAGAATGGTGTGTGACGTCCACCTTCTTCCTTTGAAAGTACGTATACTTCTGTCTCGAACTCGGTGTGAGGAGTTACTGAACCTGGTTTAACGAGAACCTGACCGCGGGTAATGTCCTCCTTCTTGATACCACGGATAAGGATGCCGGCGTTGTCGCCTGCCATACCCTCCTGGAGTGACTTGTTGAACATTTCAATACCGGTAACGGTTGTCTTGACAGTATCCTTGATACCAACAATCTCAACTTCATCACCAACCTTGATAACTCCACGCTCAATACGACCAGTAACAACCGTACCACGGCCTTCAATAGAGAACACGTCCTCTACAGGCATA
>MHUY01000037.1:46988-47619 GCA_001825115.1 Candidatus Yonathbacteria bacterium RIFOXYC2_FULL_47_9
GTATCAAGAGCATCTACGAGTTCAAGAATTTTCTTTGCCCATTCATCATCAACGGACTTTGCTTCAAGACCTTTAAGAGCGGAACCACGAATGACTGGAGCATTTGCGCCGTCAAAGCCTTGTTTGGTTAGAAGTTCGCGAATTTCTTCTTCAACCATGTCAATCATATCTTTATCATCAACCATATCGCACTTGTTTAAGAAAACAATCATTTTAGGCACACCAACTTGCTTTGCAAGCAAAACGTGTTCACGAGTCTGTGGCATTGCTCCGTCTGTAGCAGCAACGACAAGAATAGCACCGTCCATCTGAGCGGCACCAGTAATCATGTTCTTGATGTAGTCTGCGTGTCCAGGAGCATCGATGTGCGCGTAGTGGCGGGCATCGGTAGCATACTCGTTGTGAGAAATGTTAATAGTGATTCCTCTTGCCTTCTCTTCTGGAGCGTTGTCAATCTGATCAACTCCGCGTAGACGAACTGTTTTTCCAGCCAAATTTAACACGTGCAGGATTGCAGCGGTCAAAGTGGTCTTTCCATGGTCGACGTGACCGATGGTGCCGACGTTAATGTGCGGCTTATCTCTCTTAAATTCTTCTGCCATAATATTATTGTTTAATAACCAAAACTCAG
>MHUY01000038.1:0-221 GCA_001825115.1 Candidatus Yonathbacteria bacterium RIFOXYC2_FULL_47_9
CACGCTTGAGCTCGGCAAGGCGTGCCTCTACTTCAAGTACGCTCGCTTGTGCGGCAGAGGACTCAACTTCCGCAAGAAGCGATCCGGCACTGACATGCTGTCCTATACGTGCATAGACTCCCTGGATGCGTCCGCTTTTTTCAAAACTCAGATTGACCGTAGAGACTGGCTCAACGCGTCCGGTGACACTGACCTCCTGCACGACATCACCACGCTTTATG
>MHUY01000038.1:251-1268 GCA_001825115.1 Candidatus Yonathbacteria bacterium RIFOXYC2_FULL_47_9
GTACGCCCAAAGTAAAAATAACCCCCGCCAATAATGCTGATAATAATAAGGAACCAAACGATCTTTTTTTGTAAAATTTTGCTCATATGTCGCATTATATCACAAAAAATATACCTTCGCAGTACGCACTTTTTAATTTTGAGCCGATGGCTGAGCGAGGCGATAATAGAGGAGCTTTGCGGTTTCTGTGGCGATGAAAAATGCCACAACAATTCCTAATACAAACCCAAGCGACTGTGCAGTCGGGGATATGAAGTGGAAAAATGTATGTCCAAACTCTGTGAAAGGAATAGTGATTGTGGAGACTATTGCAAAGAGAGACAAGAGCATTAGGGGAGCCGAAGGAGCCTTTGCTTTAAGGAAGAATTTATTTGACCTGATCGAGTAGAGGAAGAGAATCTCTGTGAGGATACTTACCATAAACCAGTGGGTCTGGAGTGCTTCAGCACTTACTTTGTAAAATGAGGCAAAGGTGATGAAGTCAAAGACGGTTGATACGATGCCGAGCGTTGTGCCAAACATAATGATCTTGCGAATGTTGTATTGTTTTGGGTCGTTGAGTTCCTCTGCGTCGACGGTATCAGTTGCAATAGCAATAGCAGGGAAGTCAGAGAGGAGGTTAACGAGAAGAATCTGAAGGGGAAGCATAGGGAGAAAAGGTATAAAGAGAGAAGATATAGCAACCGCGTAAAAATTACCAAAGTTCGATGATAAAGAACTTTTAATGTATTTGATGGTGTTTGCAAAGATTGCGCGCCCCTCGCGGATACCCCCCACAACGACATCAAGACCTTTTTCGAGGAGGATAATGTCAGCGGCTTCCCGAGCGATATTGGATGCCGAGTCGACCACAATGGCGACATTGGCAAGTTTGAGTGCGGGTGCATCGTTGATACCTTCACCCAGGAATCCTACTTGGTATTTTTTCTGAAGGAGCTCTATGATGCGATATTTTTCCTCAGGAGAAACACGCGCAAAGACATTGACTCGTTCAAGGGTTTCATCACGCTCGGTGTC
>MHUY01000038.1:1281-2771 GCA_001825115.1 Candidatus Yonathbacteria bacterium RIFOXYC2_FULL_47_9
AGTTCGTGTGCGGTCATTGCTTCGCTTTGAGTTTTTGCGAGGCCGACCTCAAAGGCAACCGTGCCCGCAACTTCTCTGCTGTCTCCGGTAAGTATCTTGATACCTACCTTGAGGTTCATTGCCTGCTTGATAGCTTCACGAGCACTCTCTTTAATAGGGTCAATGAATGACACACACCCAATAAAAGTAAGGTCAGTCTCGTCTTGAACATTGTCGTAATCGTTTGAGGATATTACCTTTGAAGCAACCGCAAGGGTGCGACGCCCCGCACGACCTTCATCGGCAACCCATGAGGCTACGCGGTTCTGCTCCTCATCACTCATGCTTGAAGCGTCGAGGATGGCCTCGGTAGCTCCGCGAACAATAAGCAGAGTGGCACCATTGTGTTCGAGAAGGACGCTGTTCTTTTTGCGTACCGGATCAAAAGGAATGTCTTCAATAGGGCGATAGGTTGCAAGTCGAGCCTGGTCGTCCTCGGTGAGTGCTTCCCAGAGTGCCACATCAAAAGGGTCAGGATTTGTTCCGCGAGCACGAAGTGAGAGGTATGATCCGCCCATATTTGCGGCAAAAATTATTTCGTCTATAGGTTTTTCGGCATTTGCCGAACAGGTGGTGTGTACGGTGAGTTTGTTCTCGGTAATGGTGCCAGTCTTGTCGGTGCAAAGAACTTGAATGCTTCCCAGGTCTTCAATAGAGGAAAGACGCTTGACGACAACATGATTTTTGGCGAGGCGCCGCGCTCCACGCGAGAGTGAAAAAGTCATCACCACAGGAAGCGCCTCAGGGACGACAGAAACTGCAAGAGCGACAGAGAATATTGCCAACGAAGCAATGTTTGCATCCCACCCCTTGATAAGGAGGTTGGCAATAAAGATGAGACCTAGGGTAGTTACTACAAGGTAGAGGATGAACTTGCTAAATTTGCCGAGTTCTTGCTCAAATTTGCTTTCACGCGTTGCCATACCAGCAAGACGCGCAATATCTCCCAACATGGTGCGGGTGCCGATAGCAAAGACAATACCGAGGCCGCGACCTGAGACTATGGTAGTCCCCGAAAAGCCTATGTTCTTTGCTTCATAAAGTTCCGTGGCTGCATACGTGAGAGGTGAACTTTCTTTTTTTACGGGAACTGATTCTCCGGTGAGAGGCTCCTCGTTTACCGTGAGGTTCATGTCCTCGATAATGCGTATATCAGCGGGGATACTGTCTCCAGCCTCGATAACCACAATGTCTCCCGGGACAAGGTCGGACGCATCAATGGTCGAAACCGCGCCATCACGACGCACCTTGACCTTGGTCGCGATATACCGCTTGAGAAGCTCGACCGTTTTTTCAGATTGGTATTCTTGATAAAAGCCGAGCGAGGTATTGATAAGAATAAAAAGGACAATCATCCACCCTTCGATTATTTCTCCAAGGAGGAATGAAAGTACCGCTGCACCAAGAAGAAGATAAATAAACGATGATTTGAATTGACGAAGAAAAATCTT
>MHUY01000038.1:2833-6446 GCA_001825115.1 Candidatus Yonathbacteria bacterium RIFOXYC2_FULL_47_9
GGTGAATCTTGCTCTCGGTGAGACGGTTAAGTCCGTGTTCTTTGCGGCGGGATTCGACTTCAGTAGGTTTAAGTCCGAAGGCAGGGTCGACTAAAAAAGTTTTGACAATCGAGGGTATATCGGTGTTGGTGTATTCTGAAAAGTCCATCCCGTTAGAGACAGGGGATTTGTCCCGTTAGAGGTCGCGAGGGCTCGCAGTGTGCACCCACCTCTAACGGGATAAAAATCCCCGTCGTAAATTATTTTAAACTATTAAATACCCACAATCTCAGTATATCTCATTCGTACCAAAAACATAACGACCAGGTCTCTAACGGGATCCATATTTACAGTATAAGCTTTTTAGCGGTAACGATATAGGCGTAGAGCATTTGCAATAGGAATAAAATCAGTGAGAAAATTGTACGCTGCCGCACGGGATGGATCAAAGACCCCCGTAAAGACAAAGTAGAGACCAATCGTGTTTACGATAGCCCATATGATGAAATTTTGATGCACTACGGCAATCACTTTGTGAGCAATACTGCGCAACTCAAGGAGCTTAGGGAAGTCGTCCTTCATAAGAACAATATCCGCCGAGTCTATTGCTGCATCGGAACCGATGCCACCCATCGCAATACCAACATCTGACCGGGTGAGGACCGCAGCGTCGTTTACACCGTCACCAATCATGGCGACCGTGCGCCCGTGACCGAGATATTTTGCAAGGATAGAAACTTTGTTTTCGGGAAGGAGGCTGGGGTAGTATTTGTCGATACCGGTGCGCTCGGCGATAGCTTTAGCGACCCCTGCATTGTCTCCCGTGAGCATAATAGTTTCTTTTACCCCGCTTTTTTCGAGCGCGGTAATAGTTTCAGCAACACCCTCGCGCACTTCGTCAGCAAGAGCAAAGAGTCCGACAATTTCGCCATTAAGGGCAATGAGGGTCGCATTGTTGCCACGGAGCTCTTCTTCTGCAATGGTTCGCTCGACATCGTCGCTCATGGTAACACCCTGTTCATGTAGGAATTCGTGTCGCCCGAGAACAACCTTGTTGCCCTCGCTGATACCAATAATTCCACGACCCTCGACTTCAGTAACGTCTACTGACGTACTGCAATTGATATTATTTTCTAGTGCATAGCGAAGAATAGCTTTTGCAACCGGGTGTGTGGATCTGTTGCAGAGACCGCCACACATTTGAACGACCTGCGGAAGAGGAGTCTCTCCCCAAGAATGTGAGTTTCGTACCACGAGGTGTCCCATGGTAAGGGTACCGGTTTTGTCGACAATAAGCGTGGTGATTTTCGCCGCCTGTTCAAGGAAATCGGCGCTCTTGATGATAATACCGCGACGGGCGGCGGTACCGATAGCGGCAACATAAGCAAGTGGTATGGCGATAGCAATATCATCAGCACATACTACGAGAACGATTGCAAGAACAAGTCTTGTGTCACCTGTTATTGCATAGGTCACCATTGATACAACGAGCATGACGCCGATGTACCAACTTGCAAAGCGTTCGGCAAGTGTCTTTATTCGCGATTTTGCGGACTGGGAGCTCTCAACGAGTTTGATCATACGCTCAAAGGTTGTCTCTGCACCAACCTTTTCTGTGTAGACGGTGATGTTACCAGAGACAACAACGGTCGCCGAGAGAACTTTGTCTCCTTCGGTCTTGAGGACGGGGACAGACTCTCCCGTAAGCGATGATTGGTCTACGGTCGCGCTTCCTTTGGTTATGTATCCATCAACAGGGATTTGCTCCCCCAAGTTGACGAGTGCGAGGTCGCCGATGCGTACTTCGGAGATAGGGACATCAATAGTCTCTTCAGCACGTATCACCCGCGCAAACATAGGCTTTATCTTTGCAAGACTTTTGAGTGAATTATGTACGCGGCGCTTAGTGTAGATCTCAAGGATGCGCGCCGCGCTGAGCATCATGTTGATAAAAAGTACAGAGATCCACTCTTGGGTAATGAACGAAAAAAAGAGGGCAATCGTGGCAAGGAGGTCAACATTAATCCTCTTTTCACGAAGAGATTCCAGGGCACTTTTTGCGACGGGAATGAGGCCCACGAATGCAATGACGCCAATAATTTCTGTCTCAAATTCCTCAGGGATGACCCCGAAAACACGTGCACCAAACGCAAGGATAAAGATCGCAAGCAAGGTAACTTCTGCGCGAAGTGTTCGTTTGAAGTTATTTTGCTCGATGTCCATAGGTCGATGTTGTTATTTATTGAGGGAGTTGAGGAGTGCGCGTGTTTTGGGGCCTACGGTGCCATATCCCGCAACTCCAATGCTTGCAACACTATATTTTACCTGGAGTCGTTTGATGGCACGCTCTGTTGCGGGGCCAAAATATCCACTAATGACCGCTTCAGGATAAATCACCTTGTCTTTGGCGAGGAATTCTTGCAAGGCCCGTACTTCAGAATTAGACGATCCACGAACGAGATATCTAGTGAATAGTATCTTTGACAAAGAGGGTGTTGTTGAATTTGGGGTGGTTGGTACTATGGGAGCAATTGCTGGTGTTGTGGACGAAGGGGTGAGCACTGCGCCCTTAGGTAATACGCTAAACGAGAGCTCTTTGCCACGCGTTGCGTCAAAACCACCCGTCTTGCGTCCGGGGGTCAAGATGATCGTAATAGGCTCGGTGGTATAGTTCTTGTTAGCAAAAGAAATTGTTGCTGATCCGCTGACAGGAAGTGTAGTGTCAAGAGCAATCGTGTTACATTTTGGTGTTGAGCTGGCGCTGTCTATCGTGATCGTTGTCGTAATGTTGTCATTGCATGAAATACGAAGATTTGCTCCGCTTGATCTTTCGGTCAGCCACGAAAGCGTTATCGGGGCGCCTGACATTACACGTCCTAATGTCTCGGATGAGGTGAATGAAGTGGTTATAGGGTCGGGGACAACATTGGTTTCAACGGAAACCGTAAGTGTTTTTGCCTGTGCTCCGTTGTAGGTGTTGGGGGCCATTGCGGGAAGAAGGGTGAGCACGATGTCGTTGGTGGTAGGAGCGCTATTGTCAAAAACAAGATTGAGCGATCCTGAACCAGCGAGATCGCTCACAAAGATGGGTGTGTTGCAGGGAAGGAAACCGTTTGTGTATGAAGGCGAGGTTGTGCGAATTGTTGACGAGCAAGAGATAGAGAGATTTACTCCATCAAGAAAGCTTGATGACCAGGAGAGTGTGTACGGTGCGGCAGAGGCAATCGTTGTGGTGCCCGTCATTGATTCGATTGGTTCTGTGAGTGCGGTGATAGAAATAGAAACATCCTGTCGTGCACCAGAAATATCAGCACCAGATGCATCTTTAGGAGTGATGCGGGCTGTGAATGATTTTGTTGCACCAGAAAGGTTCCAAGCACTAATTTCTATGTAGTCGGTTGCGGTTGCTGTTGAGGTGACGGGGGTGTCACATACAAAAGCACTTCCGTCTGCCTTCTTAAATTTGATGCCTTGTGTACAAGGAATGACAAATGAATATCCTCCGCTGTCTGCGGTGCGCCAGGAGAATGAAGCGACTTGTCCTGAATTTATTGATGCCGAGCTACTATTGTTTACGGTAAAGTATTGAACTGATGGATTAGCGGCACTTGCGGCGAAGGGCAATACGCACAAA
>MHUY01000038.1:6462-7317 GCA_001825115.1 Candidatus Yonathbacteria bacterium RIFOXYC2_FULL_47_9
ACGCCGGTGCCTACCTATTTTCAGTGTTTTTTTGTGCAGCTGCGGTGCCTGCTACGAAGCCGGTCGTCCAACATATCTGCAGACTAAATCCTCCTGATGGGCGGTCGAAATCGAGAATGTCCCCCGCAAGGTAGAGGTTGTCTGTTTTCAGTGAACGCATAGTTTTGAAATCGACTTCTTCGAGGGCAACACCACCACTGGAGACAATCGCCTTTTCTGGACCGAGAAGTCCTGTGGGAGTGATGCGGAGGTCTTTGAGGAGCTTGACGAAAGAGAGGCGCACTTCGCGAGGAACCTTATTTACAAAAAGCTGGGGGTTGATCTTTGAGAGTTCTACGGCAATGGGTACAAGAAGGGGAGGCAGGAATCCCTTGAGGGCGTTTTGCCACCTTTTATTTTGGGCAGTAGAGAGGTGTGCACGAAGTTTTTCGTCGAGTTCTCGGTGGTCGAGGGCAGGGAACAGGTCGAGAGACAGGGTTACCTTACTTTCACGCATTGCTTCGCCAATAGTGCGACTCATATTGAGAACGAGCGGACCCGAGAGGCCAAAGTGTGTAAAAAGAATTTTACCTGTCTTGCCTTCGCGGCGCATACTATTTTCAAAGAGTGTTATCTTCACCTCAGGAAATGATAATCCCTGTAGTTTTTTGACCCACAGTTCTGCAATTTTGACGGGAACGAGTGCGGCGTCGGGGACGACGATCTTGTGTCCTATTTTTTTTAGCCATACAAACCCATCACCTGTTGAGCCGGTCTCAGGACGTGCTGTGCCCCCTGTGGTAATGATGTATGACGTCGCATGGATGATCTCACGCGAGGTTTCAATGTTGCTGATAAGATTTTTTACGCGATGGA
>MHUY01000038.1:7349-7617 GCA_001825115.1 Candidatus Yonathbacteria bacterium RIFOXYC2_FULL_47_9
ACCTTATATTTTTGCAAATCTTCTTCCAGGACTTCGAGCACACTTTGAGCTGAGTTGCTTTTAGGGAATGCGCGTGACTCTGCTTCAACCTTGGTGGGCATGTCGCGTGTCTCAAAAAAATTAATGGTGTTTTGACTGTTCCATTGCGAAAGAGGGGAAAGAAGGAACTTACCCTTTTTGCCATATTTTTGAGCAAGCTCGCGATTATCAAATGTTGCGTTTGTTACGTTGCATCGCCCACCCCCGGTAATAAGGAGTTTTTTACCGA
>MHUY01000039.1:0-1241 GCA_001825115.1 Candidatus Yonathbacteria bacterium RIFOXYC2_FULL_47_9
TCACGGTTGTTTTGCCATTCAAGAATACCCAATCCTGCGAGCACGCCAACGATCAACATGAAGATCGCAATGGCCCACCCACTGGAATTGCCCCCTTTTTCTTTTTCGGGAGCACTTTCTTTACCTTCAACTTTTTCTTCAGCCACGACAATCTCCTTTTTCAAGATTCTAGAACACCCAATGGCAAGAAAAATATCTTGCTTTTCTATAATTAATTATAGCAGATTTACAAAAAAAGTCAACCCTACCGGGCTGACTTTTAATACTTATTTATTTCCTCAGAATTTAATCTCTTTCTTCTTCGCGTTCAAGCTTTTTCTTTTTTGTCGCTTCGCGCGCTTTTCGACGTTCTTCGATTGAATCGAGAACCATCGCCATAATGAGGAACACAATAAGGAGACCGATGAGAAGCGAGACCCAGCCAATGAGCGTCCCTGGCAATACTGCCACCGTGTTTCCAACGGCTGCTGCCCCTGCAGTATTCCTGGTCACGGAACCCTTTTGGGTATCATCGCAAGGATTATCAGTTTTTGTATTCGAAGCTTTTTGAACAGCGGTTGTTTTTGTAGTTGCCTGTTCACGTACCGCAACCTTGGGTGCAGGAGTAGTAACCGCACTCGTCGTATTTACGGTTGCTGCGGTGTTTGTTACCGAGGAAGAGGAAGATCCTTCGGTTGAAACCGTATTTAGTTGCACCGTGTTTGTGTTGGGCACAGCCGCAACTCCTCCGCGGGTGGTAAACGCAACAACAGATGAATACACGGTCACCCCTCCCTCCAAAGCTCCAGCGCGAAAGTAGTAGGTTGTTCCTGGACTAAGTCTCGAGAGGTATCCTTGGAAAAATCCTTCACCGGCGATGTCGCGCATCCCTATCACCGTCGTTGGGTTAGGGGTGTCACCCCACTCAAACCATACCGCAGTATTTCGAGAGGTTGTGTTCGTCATTTTAGCAGTAAGTGTCGCGCTTACACTAGACAAGGATGTCACCGACGCTGGACTCAAGGCAGGCGCCGCAAACGCTTCGCCAACAAAAACCGAGAGTGCAAGCACCAAAACGGCACCAAAACGAATTGTTGAAATTAGAATATTTTGCATCTATTTAATATAGCACATATGGTATAAAAAGTCAAGAGCATAAAAAGAAAACGGTCAATCCTGAGATTGACCGTTTGAGAGGTTGTCATGGTTACCGTCCGAGGTTGCGGCTATAGTAACTTCCGGCGTAATTATGACTGCGATAG
>MHUY01000039.1:1270-5177 GCA_001825115.1 Candidatus Yonathbacteria bacterium RIFOXYC2_FULL_47_9
CTGACTTCCGCAGTTGACGCAAACATAATCGGCATCTTCGTTTTTGTCCTCGTTCATACGATCTTGGACATTAGAACCGATACCTGCACCGGCAATCACCCCGACAACGGTGGCAAGCTTCTTGCCATTACCTTTGCCGACTTGGTTACCCAAGACACCGCCGATCAAAGCCCCAAAGAGGCCTCCTTCCGTGTCAGCCATGACGGGCATGGACATAGCCAGCATTACGACTGCAATCATGATCTTTTTCATGACGTTCTCCTTTACAAAGAATTGATGGTGAATTCGCGTGTACGAACTCTTCTGTATATATTATACACAATATGCACATTTTGTCAAGTGGTAATCGCCCGTAAAAACCCTTACAATACAGAGACAAATATGCTCCATTTTGACGACACCGAGAAAGACAGCAAGATTGCCGACCTTCGCAAACAAGAGGAGGAGGAGTTCCAGGGAATCATGGCGAGTAAACACGGCATACCGTATGTCGATCTTTCCACTTTTGCTATTGATATTAGTGCCGTAAACATCCTCAAAGAAGCAGAAGTGAGGGAGGCGCTGATGGGGCCCTTTCAACTCTCTGGAAAAACCCTCAAGGTTGCCATCTTTTCTCCCGACGAGCCTAAAACAAAAGAAACTCTCAGGATTCTCGAAGAACGTGGATACAAACTTGATCTTTACCTCGCTTCGCACGCAAGCCTTGAAAAGGTGTGGGCGCGTTATGCAGAGATTTCTGGAGCATCAAAAACTGAGGCTGGAATGATCGATATCTCAGGAGAAAGTATGGAGGTACTCATCGGTCGCTTTACCACACTCAATGATGTAGCGCACGAGCTTGAATCCGCATTTTCCTCAAAAGACGCGCGTCATGTTTCAAAAATATTTAGCATTATCCTTGCCGGTGCGATAGGTATTCGTGCTTCGGATATTCACATCGAACCCGCCGAAGATATGATTCATATTCGCTACCGCATAGACGGCATCCTTCACGAGGTGGGTGCACTCCCCCACACCGTGTATCGCCTTTTTAGCTCACGCCTCAAACTTCTCGCTGGACTCAAGCTCAATGTTGGTACCGAAAGTCAGGATGGTCGCTTTAGTATTAGGATTGCTGACCTTGAAATCGAAATTCGTGTTTCGGTAATACCTGGAGCCTACGGTGAAGGTGTCGTAATGCGCCTCTTGAATCCTCAATCTTTAAATGTCACCCTCGAGGACCTTGGTATGAGCCCTCGTCTACTCGCCCTCTTGGAGCGCGAGATTAAAAAGCCTCACGGTATGGTCCTCAATACAGGCCCTACGGGATCTGGTAAAACAACCACGCTGTACTCTTTTTTGAAGAGAATCTATTCTCCGGAGATCAAGGTAATGACGATCGAGGACCCGATTGAATACCACCTCGCTGGTGTTTCGCAAACCCAAGTCGAATCAGATAAAGGATACACCTTTGTCGAGGGTCTCCGTGCAGCAATGCGTCAAGACCCTGACGTCATCATGATCGGTGAAATCCGCGACAGCGAAACCGCTAAGGTCGCTATTAATGCGGCCCTCACGGGTCATATGGTTTTTTCGACACTCCACACCAATACCGCAGCTGGCGCTATCCCCCGCTTGATAGACATTGGTGTCACCCCTAAAATCCTTGGGTCGTCACTTACGGTTGCTCTCGCACAGCGTCTCGCGCGCAAACTATGTGACAAGTGTAAAAAGGAAGATGTCCCCAACGAACGCGAGAGAAAAATTATTGACGAGGTTTCAGTGCTTATTAAAGAAAAGACGGGTTCAGTTGTGCAAACAGAAAAAGTTTGGCGTACCGTAGGGTGTCCCGTCTGCAGTAATACTGGGTACAAAGGGCGTATTGGTATCTTTGAAGCAGTGTTGATGGATGCCGACATCGAAGCACTCCTCGACACGATTCCTTCTGAGCGTGAAATTCGTGAGGTCGCAAAAAAACAAGGTATCCTCGATATGCGCGAGGATGGTATCGAAAAAATCCTTGCAGGAACGACTTCGTTTGACGAAGTGGAGCGCGTAGTAGACTTGGAGAAGGAATAGCCAATTCTGAAACTAGGTTCGGACGTACGATATACGAATTGTATAAAAATTAAACCCCAATCGCGGTCTGCGATTGGGGTTTTGTTTTGTGTTGTGTTTTATTTACTGGGGAGCAAGGGCGCTTTCGACAGCATCGGGAACGTCGCGGAAGGAAACGAATTCAATGCCAGGAATATCTTCAGTTTCCCAGGAACGCGTGCGCTTGTTTGTTGCAGAAATGACCTTGCCTTTGTAGCCGGTTTGAGCAATCTGCCTCAGAAACGACTCGCCGCCGAAACGATCGAAGTTGATGACTGCGATTTCCGGACATCGCTGGATAATCTTGAGTACACCACTTTTATCGTCTGCGGTAAGAAGAGATGCTTTGATCATTCCTTGGCAACGACCAAGGTCTTCCGGGCGCAAACCCGCAAGAAGAACTGTCTTTACTGCCTTTTTTACGGCCATTTAAAACTCCTCTGGTTAGGGTATGTTCAAGATTCTACGGTTTGAGCCGTGAATCTATCGATTCAAAAAACACTCTCTGTGCTACACTTTCTAAAGACAAGTATACACTTCTATTTTATAATTGTCAATAGCCACACCACCAACCCTCATCCCTCTTTTCCTTGTTTTGTCTTATGCAAGCTAAGGTATGGTAGAATAGAAAAGTTAGGCAGGCAATAAAAAATCCGATACATAAACCCCGAGCAGTTCTCGGAACACAAGGAACCGAGTGAAGAAGCGGTCTAAGGGGAGCAACAGTGCTCTTCACATAAAGCGAAGTACCATCACATCCTCGTCCACAACCATGTGAACCCCGGAGGGCCCAACTGCACGAAGCTTATGTATAGGATCTTTTGAGAGAGCTTATCGGCAACCTTGCGGCCATCGATATATCTATCCTAGCACAAAACTATTTTTATGTCAAGTACCAACCAAAGCGGAACGGAAAATACCGAGGAAACAAAAGGTTTAAACCAAGAATTTTCTTTCTTGGATCAAGCACTTCGCCCTAGTCGTTTCAATGAATACATCGGGCAGGAAACAATCAAGAAAAACTTGAAGATCCTCCTCCAGGCGGCGCAAGAACGCGCTCATCCACCCGAACACATCCTTTTTTACGGACCACCAGGGCTCGGAAAAACGACGTTAGCGCATCTTATCGCGAATGAAATGGGGTGTCAAGTCAAGTCCACCTCGGGTCCCGCCATTGAAAAGGTTGGTGATTTAGCATCTGTGCTAACAAACCTCGCTCCCGGCGATGTGCTCTTTATCGATGAGATTCATCGCTTAAACAAAATGATTGAGGAAGTCCTCTACCCTGCGATGGAGTCAGGGGTACTCGATATCATTATCGGCAAGGGGCCGAGTGCGCGTACGATCCAGCTCGACCTGCCACCTTTTACGCTCATCGCCGCCACCACGCGTGTTGCCCTCCTCTCCTCTCCGCTTCGTTCGCGCTTCTCAGGCGGCACGTTCCGTCTTGAATTTTATACGACTGAGGAAATTGAAAAAATCGTTAAGCGCTCGGCGGACATTTTGGGTATCTCTCTTTCTGATGGCGCAGCGCACGAGATTGCCCGCCGCAGTCGTGCCACTCCCCGCACAGCAAACTACCTACTGAAACGCGCCCGTGACTTTGCGCAAGTACACAAAGGCGACCTTTCCCCCGAGTATGTCGCGCAGGCCCTCGGTCTCCTCGAGATTGACGAACTCGGCCTCACCGCTCTCGACCGCAAGATCCTCGAAGTTATTATCGACAAATTCAACGGTGGTCCTGTTGGTTTGAGTACTATCGCTGCCGCCCTTTCGGAGGAAGTGGCAACAGTTGAAGAAGTGAATGAGCCCTACCTGATGCAACTCGGCC
>MHUY01000039.1:5194-5930 GCA_001825115.1 Candidatus Yonathbacteria bacterium RIFOXYC2_FULL_47_9
CGTGGTCGTGTCGCAACCCCCCGCGCATATGAACATATGGGTTTTGATTACCCGACCCAGTAGGCGAATCAGCTGATTCGTGTCTCGGACATAGATTTTGCCAAATGAAGACCGACAAGGGAAACTTTTGCGGAAACTTGCCAGCTTATTTTAGTTTGGTATGCTTGATACATTATGTCAGGACACAATAAATGGTCACAGATCAAGAATAAGAAGGCGGTTACAGACGGAAAACGAAGCAAAATATTCGGTAAATTCTCGAAACTTATTGCCCTTGAGTCAAAAAAGGCTGCAGGAAATCTTTCCTCTCCAGGGCTTCGCGCGGTTATTGAACGCGCAAAAAAGGAGAATATGCAAAACGAACTCATAGATCGTGCGGTCAAAAAGGGTGCTGGAGGAGACGCAGGAAATATGGAGGCAGTGCTTTTTGAAGCATACGGACCGGGAGGATGCGCCATGCTTATCACCGGACTCACCGACAACAACAACCGCACCGTTGCAGAGATTAAACACCTCCTTTCAAAACGCGGGTTCGCGCTTGCTGGTCAGGGTGCGGCTGCTTGGGCATTTAACAAGATTGGTGATGAATATGAGCCCAACACTACCGTCCCCCTCTCGGACGAAGATGGTGAAGCACTCGGTGACCTTCTTGAGGAGCTCGACGAACACGACGATGTTCAAGAGGTCTACACGAACGCTGAATAATACCGTGCTATTATAAGGGGTATGAGAATCA
>MHUY01000039.1:5939-22776 GCA_001825115.1 Candidatus Yonathbacteria bacterium RIFOXYC2_FULL_47_9
GCTATTCTAGAGAAAAACAAAAAAGAGGAACTTCTTTTTTCTGAGTGCTTCAAGACCAAAGCGGCTCTTCCTTTCGTTGAGCGGCTTGAGCTCGTGGGGCGCGAAGTGGCGCGAGTGGTTGCCGAATACCAGCCCGTCGCCCTTTCTATTGAAAACCTCTTCATCGAGACCAACCAAAAGACCGCCATGCGCGTTGCAGAGGTACGCGGGGCTATCCTGTACCAAGCGCGACTCTCAGGACTTGAAATCTATGAATACACACCTCTTCAGATCAAAGTTGCCACTACCGGATACGGCAAAGCGACAAAAGAACAGGTGATGTCCATGGTTCGTCGCCTCGTTTCGGGTGCAGAAAACAAAAAGCAAGATGACGAAATGGACGCTATTGCTATAGGACTCACTCACTTTGCTTATGCACGTCCCCAAAATATGCTTAGTAAATAAGGGTTTTCTGGGGGCGTAACTGTTTTCCCCAAGTTATCCACAAGTGAGTGAGTGTGGTAAAAAATGTAATCATCTTTTACCACCGAGCGAGCGCAGTGGATATTGTACCCAGTTATATCCACATGTCGTAGAAAAAAGGCTTGCACGGTAAAAAACTTTCTGCTACAACTATGTGAGTCTGGGTTGAGGAATATTCCTAGATAACTAATTTTAAATATAAAAAATAATATTATGGCAGATGAAGAGATCGAAGTAAGTGAGGAAGTATTTACCGGTGGTGAGATCAGCCTTTCTGAGGATGCAATTGTTCTTGACGACGAGATTCTCCTCGACCTCGGCGGAGATGAGGATGACGATTCTACCGACTTCGGACTCAGTCCAAACAGCCTCGACGACTAGTTGAGCATAAAAAAACGCGCGGCCATTAGGTCGCGCGTTTTTTTTATGCCTAGATGATTTTTACAAAACGTCGCTTCCCTACTTTATAGATACCTGGCGTTGCAAGATCGAGATGATTGGTTATTTTTTCTTCGGCCCCACCCTCTCCTAAGCACTTTGCGGCTCCTTCATCTACAAGGCGACGCCAGTCGCTTTTTGAAGAAACAATTTCTGCACGAACCATAATTTCTGCAAAGGTCTCACTTTCTTTCATTTTGATTTCCTCAATCTCGTCAGGAATTTCTTTTTTCTGAAACGTCGCGAGAAATGCTTCTCGGGCACGCAAAGATTCGTCTTTGTTGTAATATACCGAAACAACCTCTTGCGCAAGATCAAGTTTCACATCGCGAGGATTTTCTCCACGTTTGAGTGCAGCCTCGAATTCATTTACGCTCTCCATAGGCACTCGTGTTGCGTATATAAAATATTTCATAATGAGCTCGTCGCGGAGACTCATCACTTTACCAAACATATCATTTGCGGTGTCGGTAAGATTGATCGTATTGCCAAAACTTGAGCTCATCTTGCGGCCATCAAGCCCCTCGATCAAGTCGAGCATAATAATGTTTTGTGGTGCTTGCCCAAAACGCTCTTGGAGCTTGCGACCAGCAAGGATATTGAACTTTTGATCAGTTCCCCCTATCTCAATATCCGCATGCACCGCAACGCTGTCATACCCTTGCATTAAAGGGTAAAGAAGTTCGCGGAGTGATACACGTTTACCAGCGTCTAGACGGCGCTTGATGTTCTCGCGGGCAATAAAATCTGAAAGAGAGAATGCGTCCGCATGCTCCCCTATTTCACGGTAGGTAAGCTTTTCAAGCCACTCAGAATTATGATGCTTCTCTACCTTACTCATATCAAGAATCTTTCCCGCTTGTTCGAAATAGGTAGCGAGATTTTGCTCGACTGCCTCGCGAGTCAACATAGGGCGTTCGCTCTCTTTATCGGAGGTATCACCGATGACACCCGTAAAATCACCGATAATAAACACAATCTGGTGCCCGAGATCCTGTAATTCACGAAGTTTCCATATTGCGGTAGCGCGACCAAGATGAATATGGGGGCTCGTGGGGTCGATGCCAAACTTCACGCGTAGAGACGTCCCCGCAAGTAATTTTGCGCGTAGTGCGTCCAAGTGAATAACTTCTGCAACCCCGCGGGTCAAAATCTCATTGATCTTTTGCTCGTCTTTCATATTTTGCTATTTTACCACACCGTGTTACACTCGCCTATCTAGTATTTTTGTTGTATTATATTTTAATCATATGGCAGAACACGCCCCAACTCGCCGCAAAAAGAAACACGGTTTCTTTCGTAAACATATTACCGCCGTCATTCTATTAGGTATAGCGGGTTTTTTCCTGGGTGCGGGGACCCTCCTTCTCTGGTCATCCTTCATTAAACTTCCTGATTTTAATTCATTTCAGGAGCGCAAAATCATTGAGTCGACTAAAATATACGACCGCACCGGCAAGATCCTTCTTTATGATGTGCACCAAAATATAAAACGCACCATCGTACCTTTTGAGGAAATCTCTCCTTTGGTAAAGTCAGCGGCTGTTGCCATTGAAGACTCTCAGTTTTACTCGCACCCAGGGGTGAGTGTTCGGGGAATTGCGCGCGCCGTACTCTATGGTGGCACACGCGGGGGCGGGTCGACCATCACCCAACAGGTTATTAAAAAAACATTACTCACTGACGAACGGCTTATTACCCGAAAAATAAAAGAGCTTATTCTTTCGTTCAAGCTTGAACAAACCTTTTCCAAAGACGAGATTCTTGCCCTCTACCTCAACGAAATCCCTTACGGAGGCAGTATTTATGGCATTGGTGAAGCAACTACGGCATTTTTTGGGATAACACCAAAAGAACTCACCTTAGCACAATCTGCATACCTCGCAGCAATCCCCAATGCTCCCACACGTCTTTCCCCGTATGGTAATAATCGCAACCTTCTTGATGAACGCAAAGATCTTGTTCTTAACAGAATGTATCAGCTTGGTTTCATTACGCAGAGCGAGTATGATTCTGCGCGTGCAGAAAAAGTAACCTTTCTTCCTAAGGAATCTCGTGGTATCAAGGCTCCTCATTTTGTGATGTGGATTCAGGAATACCTTGCTGAAAAATACGGAGAGCGTGCAATCGATGAAATTGGTTACCATGTAATCACTACCCTTGACTACGAACTTCAAAAGAAAGCCGAGGAGACAATCGAGCGCTTTAGCGCCGACACTGAAAAAAACTTCAACGCAAAAAACTTGGCGTTAGTGGCCGTCGATCCCAAGAACGGTCAAGTATTGGCTATGGTAGGGTCACGTGACTACTTCGATGTAAAAAATGAAGGTAACTTTAATGTCGCCCTTGCCCATCGCCAACCAGGATCTACCTTTAAACCGTTTGTGTACGGAACCGCATTTATGAAAGGCTACACACCAGAGACGACACTCTTTGATTTACCAACCAACTTTAGTACCAACTGCGATGCGCAAGGCAACCCTATTTCATCAAAGATCAAAAAGGAGGATTGTTACATGCCAGAGAATTATGATGGTAAATATCGTGGCCCCGTCTCTATGCGTGATGCATTAGCGCAATCATTAAATGTCCCTGCGGTTAAAACACTTTATCTTGCAGGACTGAATGATTCAATTACTATGGCAAAACGTATGGGAATTACGAGCCTCACTGACCCTGCACGCTATGGATTAACTCTTGTTCTCGGTGGTGGAGAAGTTTCACTTCTTGAACTTACGGGTGCGTATGGTGTTTTTGCAAATGATGGCACCAGAAATCCAACCCAATCAATCCTCCGTATTGAAGATAAACAAGGACATATTATTGAGGAATTCAAAGAATCACCTGAGGAAGTACTTTCAAGTGATGTTGCCCGTAAAATATCTGACATTCTTTCTGACAACAAAGCACGTACACCAGCATTTGGCGCTACATCAGCTCTTTATTTCCCTGGAAAAGACGTTGCGGTAAAAACGGGTACCACTAACGATTATCGTGATGTGTGGACCGTTGGCTACACCCCTAATATTGCCGTTGGTATGTGGGCAGGTAATAACGATAATACGCCAATGCAAAAAAATGTTGCAGGTATGATTATCGCCCCTATATGGCGCGCATTTATGGAGGAGGCAATTAAACTTACTCCTTCTGAAGAATTTATTGCTCCAGAAAAAGAGGATCTCTCCAGACTTCCTGCACCACTTGCTGGTATATGGATGGGTGGAGAAAAATATGTTATTGATACTGCTTCAGGAAAACTCGCAACAGAAAATACTCCTATAGAAATGAGGAAGATTATTGTGGTACCTAATGTTCACACAATTCTTCATTGGGTAAACAAGAATAACCCACTTGGAACACCCCCTACAAACCCACAAAATGACTCCCAGTACGCGTTATGGGAAATACCTGTGCGCGCATGGGTAAACACTAAAAACATCCCTGAAGGCGATCGTAGTGGTATTCCAACCACACATGACACAACACACTCTCCAGAAGTAGCCCCTGTTCTTTTAGTGAGCGGTGTAGACTTTATGATTCCCCATAACTCAACCGACCCTATTACCTTCACGGTCACAAGTAGTGGACCTTATTCATTAAATAATGTTGAGTTTTTTATTAACGGGAAGCTTGTTGAACAAAACACTCTAACACCTTTCTCTTTCTCGTTTACCCCTGAAGATATCGCAGACCTATCAACAGAGAACGAAATTACACTTGTAGGGTACGATTCAATACTCAATAAAGGAATTTATTCCGCAAAACTATATATTCAGCAGTAGTAATAATAAAATTCGGACATGCGATGTCCGAATTTTATTTAATATCTGAAATATGGGCGAGTCCGTTGATAGTATTAATATCTGCCAGTATTTCTTGTTTTTTAAGAAGTACCTCTGTTTTTATAATAGGGGGAACTTTGAGAAAAATTGTATTTTTTGAAACAGAGATTGTTGAAACAGGGATTGTAATACCAATTATTTTTTTAATACCGTCACACGCAAGCTCTTTTTTTACTTTTTCAGTATTCGTGAGACTTTTAAACCGTGTAAGGAGTTGCTCAAGAGGTATCATGATTATATTATCTTGTGAGTGGCATAGTGAGATATGTGAATGAATTATCCCCTAATCCTCGAATAACTGCTGGTTTATCAGAACTATTAAACTCTAAAACAACACTATCTTTTTCAATAGCACCGAGGCAATCAAAAAGATGTTTACCATTTAAAGAAATTTCAACAGGATCACCTGAAAGTGTTGTAGTAAGATGTGATTCAGTATCCCCTACCTCTGTATTTTTTGTTGAAACGATACATGTTTTTTTAATAGGATCAATTTTTATAACTACTTTATTAAATTTATCTGAAAAAAGTGTTGATAGTTTAAGGGTATTTAATAAGTCTTGTTTTAAAATAACTACTTCTGTTGTGTGAGATTTAGGGAGAATTTGTTCGTAATCAGGATATACACCCTGTACAACCCGTGAGGTAATATAAACTGAATTCCCAGAACATGATATTTGGTTTTTAGTAATTAAAAAACTAATATCCTCAGTGGTTGACTCGAGTACGCGAACAATCTCAGTAATATTTTTTATAGGAATAATAACACCATGAGAAATAGTAACTCCTGATTGTTTTATCTTTTTTTCTGCGAGCCTGAATAAATCTGTTGAAGTAAATACCACCATATCAGCTATTTGATGTAGGTATACACTTGAGATCTCTGGTTTTATATCAGAAAGCGCTGCACTCATTAGAACACTTTTTGCACCTTGAATAAACTTCCCTGCTGACATAATAAAACCTTCACCATCCTTAATTACAGGGATAGTAGGGAAATCATCAGGAAGAAAACCTTTTATGGTTAATGTTTTTGTTTTTGTGGTTATTGTACAAAGACCTTTATCTGCTGAAATAGATATTTCTTGTTCATCAGGGATACTGGCAAGGGTGTTTGCAAGAAGTGATCCTGATAAGGCAATACTCCCTTCTTTTTTTACATCAGCAGGAATATGAAACTCAACCCCTACTTCTAAGTTAGTAGCTCGGATAATAAGTGTTTTATGAGAAGCAGTAAGTAATATCGAATTAAGTATAGGTAAGGAAAGATTCTTCCCTGTTACCCTATCTGCATTAGCAACATATTTTTGAATTGATTCTCTGTTACAAGTTATGTGCATATTGTTGTATTAATATTATATATAAATCTTATTATTACTATTATACCTGTGGATTTGTGGATAACTTTTTTAAACCCTTATTTTTAAAACATAATTTCCATATATTTTATTCCATAATATGTGGATAACTATTCACAAAGTGTGGGTAAGATATTTTTGCTATACATAAACCAATTATTTAACCCTATCTTATCCACCTATATTTATTTAATTATCCACAATTATTCCACACCATAATATACCCTCTAAAACATTGCCCGAATCTGATCTATCTCTTGAATAAGAGATAGATCAGATTGCATATCCGTCTTCACTTTCTCACATGAATGCATCACGGTGGTATGATCACGACCACCCAATTTTTGCCCAATCGTTGGATAAGAAATATTAAAGTCCTCTCTTAAGATAAACATCGCTATTTGGCGAGGTTTTAACACCTCCTTTCGGCGTGTTTTTTCATACACATGATCCTCTTCAACGTTGTAAAAATCACAAACAACTTTTACAATCTCCTTTACTGACAAAAGTTTTTTAGGCTTTGCGGTGTTTTTAATGAATGGCTTTATTTCATTAAGCGTTAAGTGTCTGTTTTTGAGTTGAGATTGGCATATGATGCCGTTTAATAAACCCTCAAGTTCACGGATGTTTCCTTTTACTGACGACGCAAGGTAGTCAATAACCTCATTAGGAGGAAAGAATTTATTAATCTGTGCTTTTGCGTGAAGGATTGCTAGGCGAGATTCATACTCTGGCTCTTGGATATCAACTATCATTCCCGAGCTAAAACGGGACTTAAGACGATCCTCGAGCGCTGGAATATAGTTTGGGTGACGGTCAGAAGAAAATATAATCTGCTTGTTGTTGTGATAGAGTTCGTTGAATATATGAAAGAGTTCTTCCTGAGTCTTCTCCTTATTTGAAAGGAATTGAATATCATCCATAATAAAAAGATCATACTTTCGGTATTTCTCCTTAAATACACTCATAGTCTTTGCCCCCTGCCCTACTGAGTTAATGTAATCAACTGAGAATTTCTCAGAAGTAATATAAAAAACCTTTTTTCCTGGATGGTGTTTTTTAATCTCATTTCCCATTGCTTGAATAAGATGAGTTTTCCCTAAACCCGTATTACCATAAATAAAAAGAGGATTATAAACATTAGTACCCACCTTTTTTAGGATTGCTTGAGATGCAGCGTATGCAAGTTCGTTAAATGCACCAATAATAAAGTTATCGAATGTATAACGAGGGTTTAATCCATCCTCACGATTGACATAGAGGTCAGCCAAAGGAAGCTCAGCACTCATGGCAGATCTCGGTTTTTCAACCTCTTTTTTATCGCTGGATTTCTCCTCAACCTTACATACTACATATTCAATACTACGAATATGGTCTGAAAGGTTGCGTAACGACTTCAGTATCATTTTATGAAACTTATTTTGAAGCCAATCTTTAACAAATTCATTAGGAACCCCAACAATAACCGTACCATCTTCTTGTTTGATGATTGCGGTGTTTTTGAACCAAGTACTGAAATTCGCGCGCGAGAGCTCGTTCTCAAGTTCCCGTAAAGTGTTTTCCCAAAGTTGTGCGTTTTCAGTCATAAGAAGTTCTTGTCGTAATATTATATTCCCTGGTTTAGGAATATGTAATGAGTGATGGTGGACGAGATGGTGTTTAGGGTGTGGATAAGGTGTGGATACCTAGTATACACTACTTATCTGTTGGTTGCGGCAAGCACACTAGTGTGTTCTTAGTATGCCGATTACAGCCGTATATTCATTATTGTGAACAAGTAGCATACACGGAGTCAGGTATTCCGTCTAAATTCGTGTCCTGAAGCGTAGGGAACCCACTAAATGGAATTGGGGTAATGTAGATATCGTCTGCTGTATATATTAAACCATCTGGTCCCGCAGAAAAAATCGCATCGCGCCTGTCGCAGGGATCGGGGTATGTTGGTGGAGCAGGTTCGCCCTCGTTGGGGTCAAACAAATAAGGACTCCCCCATGGATCACGCTGCATATTTTCAAGTCCTTTTACGGTTCCTCCTGTGGCAGTCTGGGTCTGCTCAAGCACATCAATCCAGTTTAAGTAACATTGATGTGCTGCTGAAATATTACGCAGATTTGGGCCAACACAAGGTCCAGCAGGCCAATCGTATTTATCTTTGTCTGGGTCACCTATTTGATTATAAGCACCAGGGAGTATATCTCTAAGTCTACTACCATGCACACCTTGTGCAATAACGGCCATGGTTGCGAATTGTCGCATTTCTTGGATTGCCTTCGAGCGGAGTGCTTTTGCGCGGGCGCTGTTAAGTGAAGCAAGAATTACCGAGGAAAGAAGTCCTATTATAGAAATAACCACAAGAAGCTCGATAAGGGTAAAACCATTCTTATTTTTCATTTTTTTGTAAAAAAAATAGACATTAAGACAATAAACCATCTGGTGAGTAGAAACAAAAAGAAACTACTGTATGCATTATATGTTACAAGAAGGATTCTACCAACACCCGTAAGGAATATGAAATCGTGACATTTATAGAGGCAGGCTTGATTTTTCTATCTCTTTTGTGTATAGTTGCTCATTATGTCTCAAACATACCAGCCAAAGAAGAAAAAGCGCGCTACTACCCACGGATTTCTCGTCCGTTCGGAGACCAAAAACGGCCGCAATGTCCTAAAAGCACGCCGCCAAAAAGGCCGCAAGCGCTTGACGACTGTCTAGTTTTGCGTCTTTTTGGGGTTTTTCAACAATCCCCATGCTTCCTCAAAAGAACCGCATATCACGAAACGACTTCCCTACCGGTTCCCGGCAGGGAAGTCGTGTTTTTTCGCCCTTGTTCTCTGGGGTAATTTACCCCTCTAAAACCGGAACGCGAGTCTCCGTTGTTGTTTCAAAAAAAACAGCAAAAACAGCGGTGGAACGAAATACCCTCCGCCGTCGTTTCTACGCAACGGTAGCACCTTACCTTAAAAGTTTTTCTCAAGAATCGCTGATAGTGCTCTACCCAAAGATTGAGGCAAAAAAAGCCACACATTCTGTACTGAAGGTCGAAATCGAAACTACTCTTCGTCGAGCGAAACTTCTTAAATAGTCTTATGCGTACGGTTATTATTTCGCTCATCTCTTTTTATCAAAAAGTGGTCTCACCTGACACGGGTGTGTTTTCTTTAAATAAAGGTACTACCTGTGTCTTTTACCCAACATGTTCAGAGTATATGAAACAAGGGGTCATAAAATATGGTTCCTTGCGTGGTCTCTGGATGGGAATGAGGCGTATACTCCGCTGTCATCCTTGGCAAAAAGAGCACATAGATCCCCTACCCTAGTAAATCAAGGGTATTCGCGCTAAGATAGTCACTACAAGCTTTTTAATTACATTTTTATGGAACCAGGATTTTTTTCAACCGTTTTTTACCAACCAATCTATAATGCATTAGTTTTTTTGATATCAGCGGTTCCTGGAGCTAATGTTGGTATTGCTATTATCCTCCTTACGGTTTTGGTGCGCGTGACACTCCTTCCTCTTGCACATAAGTCGGTTGTTTCTCAGGCAAAAATGCGTGAGATTGCGCCTCACGTCGAAAAGCTTAAAGAAAAGCACAAGGACGACAAACAGGAGCAGGCTCGCAAAACCATGGAGCTCTATCGTGAATACGGCATCAATCCATTTTCAGGATGCCTCTTGGTTCTTTTGCAACTCCCTATTATTTTCGCACTCTACTTTGTGTTTTTTAAGGGACTTCCCAACTTGAATGGTGATCATCTCTATTCCTTCGTTCATTTGCCAGAAACCGTTAATATGATGTTTTTGTGGGTTATGCTTTCAAAAAAGAGTATTATCCTCGCCGCACTTGCTGCAATTACACAGTATTACCAGATTAAACTCTCTATTCCCGCGCTTGCCCCCGCAGCAAAGGGTGCCACCCCCTCATTTAAAGATGATTTTGCACGTAGTTTCAATATGCAGATGCGCTACATGCTACCCCTTATTGTGTTTGGTATCTCCTACTCTATCTCAGCAGCTATTGCGCTCTATTGGACAACAAGCAACCTTTTCTCCATCGGTCATGAGCTCTATGTAAAGCGTAAGGCAAAAGAGATTACTAAGTAGTGGCAAGGAACCCTAAGTAAAGAAAAACCCGCCTTAAGCGGGTTTTTCTTTACTTAGGGTTGGTCTCCTATCGAACCTTCTGCATCCCCTCTGTTACTGAGGTTGCCGGTGCTGCAAGTGGTGTTGGGGTACTTACGGTTATTGTTGCTTCCTGGGGGACACTAGGGGCATCAGGGGCGATACGGAACACCCATGGTGTCCCCGTCACTTTGTTCATAAAGAGAAGGTATGTATCGTCTAATGACAGGACGGGATTTATAATATCTAAGGAAGAAACATTGAGCTCAGAAGGTGTTAATATTTTTTCAGCAATTCCCGTTTTTGTGTCGATTTTCCAGATATCATCTGAGAACGAAAGGAGTCCTTGGTACCATTGGTCTGGATAATCCGCTGTTGGGAGACTTTGTGGAACAGCGCAGTAGACAACCGTCGCCTCTTTGGTGCCCCATACACATTTTTCAGGCAGAGTTTGTGGTGAGAGGGAGCGCATTTCTTTGTTGGCGATGTCGTAGGTCATAAGTTCAGGTGCACCGTTTCTTATTTCAGCGTAAAGTACGCGATTTCCGTCACGGCTCGTGAGGGTGGTAAGGCCGTTGATTCCAGAGAGCACCTTAGAGAGCACTTTTGTTTTGGTATCAAGGAAAAAAAGATACCCAGGAACATCCGAAGAAGGTTTTGTGGTGAGGGTTACAAGTTTTTGGTTAGGAAATTGAGGAAGCCATTCTGTAAAAGATGATGCAAAAATATTCGATACCTCGGTGTCTTTAAATGTTGAAACATACCCAGCTGAGGTCACGCCGCTATTTTGAAGATAGAAGATTTTGTCAGCACCATCCTCAGCAACCGCCATAAAAGGAATAAAATCAGGAAGAAATAGCTCCTCAGTACTGAGAAATTCATCAGCAACAGGCGTGCCAATGTTGTTTAATATGCGTGTTTTGATTGCACCTATGTTGTCATCAAAGTAGCGAACGACAACACTTTTTCCATTATTCCCCCAGAGTGCCTCAGAAAGGCGTGATCGTGTCTCGTTAACAATACGCGATTCGACATAGGTAGCAATTTGTGTTTCGTAGATATGTCCCACACCGCGCTCGATATAGCGCGCTACCGTGTTTGTCACAACACCCTTTTTGTTCCTTATTTCACTAAAACCGGTACCAGCGACGGGAAGTTTGTGGAGCTCGTAAAGGCGCGGAAGAGGGGTGCTGCCGCCAGGAACAAATGTTTCTCCTTCCGTTCCGGTATCAATCCCTCCCCCATCTACGGTACTGGTTACGGGCAAGCCTTCTCCAGGGAACGCGCTTCCTACGGGTGTTCCTGTAGATGGTTTTTTAAAATAGAAAAAATAAACACCAGCGCCAATAAGAGCGAGAATGATAACAACAATAATACCCGTAATAATCTTTTTATTCATATTTAGTTATTATAAACTGAAAAATGCTCCCCGGTAATCCAACTTCCAAAGTTCTTCACGCTTCCAGCGGGGACACCGCCAGCAATGAGCGCTTGCCTGCGTGACTCAGTGGACACTTCATATTCAGCACGTAGTCCGTTTTGAGAAGCGGCGCTAACAAAGGCTGCCACATTGGCCGGAGTACGCTGGCTGAGTATACTTGCGTCAACACAAGTCCCTGCTGCAGGGCCAGGGTTTTGGCATGCAGCTTTGTGTTTACGGGTTGGAGGCCACGCCTCTGTTACTTGCCAGTTAATATTTTTATTCTTTAGTGCCTGATTAAGGCCGGTAAGCTTCCCTAATATCGAGGAACTCACCTGACAAGGTCCAGGCATTGCGCATCCTGAACCAGGGGCTTTTTGAGGGATTGATGAGCTTAAGGTGACACAACTCGTACACCCGGCGCCAGTAGTGGTTGTACCACCCCCCGAAGTGCTTGGTGGTGTGTATATCACCATGGGGACTGCTGCTACGGGTGGAAGGGTAAGGTTAAACTGCACCAACTTTGGATCAATAGAGTTGAGGATGAGGTATGAGGTAAGGACAAGGATGAGTCCGATGAGTGCGTTCCCGATACGCTCCTTTGCATCCCCTTTTGCACTTGGGTTAATACCTGCTGCTACATACTGTGTACCTCCAATGACCAGCATGACAACCGCAAGGGCTCCTGCGCTTGCTACGAGGAGTTTGATGGCACCCGATAGGTAGGTTGAGAGGGTCCAGGTTGCGGGCTCGCTCCCTCCTGGTCCTATGGGGAGGGAGGCGAGAGGGGTGTATTCCTGGGCGCTTGCAGAAAGAATTCCTCCCCCAAGAATGAGGGCTAAGCCGGCAAGGATGGGTGCGGAATATTTCATATTAAAAAGTTGGACGTGTGGACTCTTCAGCAGTGAACTGAATCGTAAGTGAATGGCTCGCAGTCTGGAATGTTTTCTTGAGCCCACGCATCGTGAGACTAAGTGCTGAATTCCCGTTCTCCCCCGTTTCGTTACGGAGTGTTATTCCGTGGCTTATGTTGGTGACCGGTTTGCTATTAAGCGACCAGCTGTAGAGAATCTCCGGAGCCTCTCCTGCCTCAGTGGAGAAAAAGTATGGTTCAGCACTTACAGAGAATTCCTTTTTGGTGAGATTGAGGCTAGTACTAAGGGCTCGGTTGTGCCACACCCCTAAAAGTGGGTGATCTTCATAAAAAAGAATGAACGGTTTTGTGAGAGGAAGCGCTACCCGCATTTCAGATTTTACTGCGTCGTCGGTTGAGGATACCTGAACACTCACTTTTGTTTCTCCATAAGGTTTTGGTCCAAGAAACGAAAAAGAATTTTTACCATACCCAGAGGCATTAGAAACAGCGTTTCCGTCTTTTTTCCATATATATACGAGGTCACTGGCACTGAGTGCGTTGCGTGTCCCTGTACTATCAGGGATTGCTGTTGCGCGGACGAGTGCCTGAGGAGTCATTAAGGCCTTGCCTTTATAGAATGGAGGGGTATAGGTGTTTGCTTCCCACATTATCGTAATACCAACAGGATTCCATGAGAGTTCTTTGACGACACGCTCTCCTTTGTTGGTGACGATAGAGACAGAAAGATGGGTTGTTTCACCCGAGGCGCCATTTTTGAATGAAAAAGTTTTCTTGCCGGCACCTTGCTCGACAATCCTACCGTTAAGCGACCAGCTTATAGTAGCTTTGTTGAGATCGGTGAGATAGCTTTCGATGGTCACCTGTATTGTCTCGCTGGGGCCTGGATTCTTAGGGTTAGTTTTTACGTCTAAATATTCACGTATAGAATCTGCGCGTGCATCCTCTTTTTTAGGAATGAGATCTATATACTTAGTATTGAGATCATCTTTCATTCGCTGTATTTCACGTTTTGCGTTTTCTCTTGCAATGTCGGTTGCATCTGGTTGCTCCGCGGTGGTAGTAGAAACCTGTGCAAAAGCAAAAAGGGGCAAAAGGAGAACAAGAACAGAAGAGGTGGCAATAATTTTTAAAAAACGCATCTGGTGCATATGAATATAGTATACCGCGAAATTTTGTACAGCGCCATGGGGAAAACTATATTTTCCCTCCGGACTCTGCTTCAGCAAGTTCGCGTTTCGCTTTTTTAATGGCAAGGATCTGAGACGGGTCAGAAGTAATAATCTGGTCTTCGGTGTAGGAGGCAATAGTTCGAATAGCCACATGCTTCATTCCGGCAAAGAATATCCCCTCCCCTACACCCGACTCGAGGAGAAGGAATTTCTCCTCATCGGTCAGATTAAAGGCTTGTTGCACTGCATCAATAGAGGTTGGTGACTGTTTCAGGAGAAGCTGGATCGAGGAGTTGGTCATAATAGGGAGACCATAGGGCGACTTCAAGAAGTCGTTCACGTCCTGAGTGATTGTCGCGATACCTAGATAGTATTTACGACCACGCTTTGCGAGGGCATAGAGAAACGCCGCCGTATCGTCTGATTTCATCATCCACCAAGCCTCGTCGACAACTAAAAGACGCTTGCGGAGGGTACGACGGATTGCGTTCCAAATAAAGTGAGTAACGAGGTACATAGCAACAGGCTTCAGGTCGTCCTCCATGTCGCGAACCGAAAAGACGATGAACTTTCGGTTAATGTCGACATTTGACGGCTGGTTGATGAAACCCGACCATGAACCACGCGTATATTTCGTAAGTTTGATGAGAATAGACTCCGCCCCTTCCATACCCGCAAGCACCATTTCAAAGTCAGAAAGGAGGGGTGGTTCAATGGCTGAAAAGTCTGAGTCAGGGGTAATGTCCTTAAGGGCGTAGGTTTCCGATATTGCACGGTCAACAAGGGCATCTTCTTCAGCAGTAAGTCCACCCAACATCAAACGGAAAAGTCCTACAAGGGTGATAATGTTGGCACGAAGTACGCTTGCGGGAGATTCATCTTCGCGTGGTATTGGAAGGTCGAATGGGTTGATATGATGCTCGGAGTTGAGTGAAATATTGAAATAACGCCCCCCTACTGCTTCAGCCATCGACTCATATTCGCGTTCAGGATCGATAACAATAACATCGGTGTCGAACATGAGACTACGGAGGATCTCAAGCTTTGTTGCGTAGGATTTACCAGAACCTGACTTTGCAAAGGTGATTGAGTTGTAGTTTTCAAGTGAAAATCGGTCAAAAAGCACCAAAGATGAATTGTGGCGATTGATGCCGTAGAGAATACCTTTGTCGGAAGTAAGATCAAAAGAGACAAAAGGGAAAAAGCTTGAGAGGGGCTCAGAGTTGATTTTTTTAGTGACGGCAACCTTATCCTCGTTTACCGGAATAATACTTTGGAAGGCTTCTTCTTGCTGGAAGAGCGCTGGACGAATATAGATCAGGCGTGACTCAAGCATTGACTTGATCTCGGCCTCGGCGTGTGAGAGTTCTTCCTCAGTGTCTGCATAGAGCGAGAGATAGAGTCCGACATCAAACATTTTTTCCTGTGCTTGCTGGAGGCGGTCGCGAAGCTCCTCGAGGTCGCGATAAGCAGCCTCAAGCATAGGATCACGCACAACCCCTTTGCGCTCGCGTTCGTTAATCTGGCTCTGAACCTCAGCAACCTTCTTTTCAAACTTCTTCATAATGACCGCTGTGTTGACGGGGTGAATATAGATAGCAATATCAAAAACCTTGTCGAGGTTGATGAGTGGTGAAAGCCAGTTGTCGGTGAGGGTGCTTGGGTATGAGGTGATAAAGAAAGAACGCACAACCTTCTCTCCTAGATTGAGGTGTTTAGGATTTATTTTTACTGCCGAAGGAGCAATAATATCCACAAGATTGAGTCCCGTGTCGCTGTAGAGCTCTTGTGGTAATACAGGCACCACATTTTTTTCGGGAGCGGCTTCTTCTTTTTTATTTAAAAAATCGAGCATATGGATATAGTTAGGCTTATTGTGCAGTAATTTACTTTACCCCTTCCCCGGGATTAAAGAGGTGGTAATAAAGCTCCGTGAGCTCTTCGGTGCCAAGGGGGACGATACGGACACCGGTGCGCGTGAGACCCTGACTTATGATACCAGCGCGTTGTTCGAGTTGAGACTTTGCTTCCTCAAATGCCTCCATGGCGCCCTGTGAAATAACAGATTTTGTCTTTGGTTTTTTCCCGAGGAGTCCACCGAGGAGCCCCCCCACCCCACCTTCAGATGGTGTGGCTGCGGTCACCGGCTTGGGAGGGGTGTACGGTACTACCACTAAAAAGAGCTTGTTCATAATATTTGTCGACGCGGTGACGGTCTTGATGAAGTTCATGTATTCGCGAATCTGTATCTTTAACAAGTCATTCATCTCCTCTTTGTGACGTGCCTCAAGGCGTGCAATATAGGGACGCACATCGAGGCGACGGGATTGAATAAATATTTGTGTCGAAAATTCAAGAGAATTCAAAAAACTCTGAAACTGCATCAAGATCGCAGTTTGTTCATCATTGGATTTTAGGGCGAGGTTGACCGAGGAAGCCATAAGAAGCATACGCATCGTGCCATCTTTGAGGATAACAATACCATCGCGAATCTCTTTTATAGGGACAAAATCTTGTGCAGCTTTTGATTTAATAGACATAGGATTAAATGTTTTGGTCGTGACGCTCGTCTTTTTTAGGGCCCCTTATATCAAGACCGAACGATGCTGAAGAGAGGGTTCCTTGAGGGACTGCGGGGGTTGCTGTGGGCTGTGAAGGGATAAAAGTTTCTTCTGTGTCGAGTCCTGGCTCTTGAACAGTCTTTTTCCATGTGTAGAGCTTTTCCTTGAGCGCATAGTTGACCCCTGCTTCGAGAATTTCAATAAAAGGCTTACCAAGCTTTTCTTTTGGATAGAATGCGAGCGCCCAGGTGAGTACAGCGATACTAACAATGATTGGTGCTGAGATAAAGAGGTATCCCGGGATCAGGCGGTAAACCATATACGCACCACCAAGTCCACCCGCTACATAGATAGCCTGCTTGAGCGAGAGCGGTCCAAAAAGTTTATCCTCGATGTCGATGTATTGAGGGATGTGAAACTGCATATGTATTTATTATACAGCACTTATGTTTAATATTTAAATAGCAAACATAAGTGCCTTCTTTTATTCTACCGGTTCGCGATAGGGGTCGTGCGTGAGGGTGCCACGAGGGGCGCCATTTGGTGCGGGGATAAATGCCGGGATGCTTTGAGGTACTTGTGGTACTACA
>MHUY01000039.1:22799-23781 GCA_001825115.1 Candidatus Yonathbacteria bacterium RIFOXYC2_FULL_47_9
GTAGAAGGCATAGGGGTTATTGTTGGTGCGGGGGTACTTACTGCAGGTATACCCTGCATCTTTTCTTCGAAGGGGTGCATTAAAATAACTTCAGGCGCTACGATCTTTGGTGGGGTAACTTTCGCCACGAGAGGAGGAATAAGGGGTGCGGGGACTTCCTCTGTGGGTAGGTTTGCGGGAGCAATACTCACTGAAGCAGGTTTCGTTGCCGGCACCACCACCTCCTCATCCTCAGGGAGCCCTCCTTGAGCTTCTGCGTCTGCACGTTCTTTTGCAAAAAACTCCAAAAGCGCAGGGCGAATAGTGGCAAGGATATTTTTTTCAAAATCCTGAACGAGAGTAGTTGCCGTAGCTTCGGGTATTCCCGTATGTTGAACAATAGTATCCTTGAATGCATCGGGGTGTACGATGCCCGCAAGTACAAGCACTGCTTCTGTGTTGAAGTCTCTGGTTTGATCAGGAGTTAAGCCGAATGGGAACGTCAGCGCCTTGAGGCGTATCGCCCAACCTGCAGATGCAAGAAAGGTGACCACTGAACTAGGTAATTTTGCTGCCTGTTCCTCAAAAATAGATAATGTTTCGTCTGGCATGATAATTATTGATTAGTGACTTGCTTCAGGTTTCGCATCGTCTTTTTTCTCTTCCCCACCTTCTTTCTCTTTGTTTTTCTGCGCCTTCTCGAATACCTTCAAGAGTTGTTTCTCAGCAGCTTCAGCGTCTTTTTCATCTTGCGTCTTCCCTTTACGAATTTTTTCTGCAGTATTCTTTGCTTGTTTAGTGCTATACATAGCTGCGGTTGGGACAAAGATACGACCCTCTACATGGCCAGCGAACGATTTTGCACGTCGCTCATTCTCTTTCGTAATGGCATTTTTGGAAGCTTTCCCGATTTCCTCAGCTGTTTCTGTCGCATCCTTAGAAAGCTTCTCTGCTTTTGAGAGAGCGCTCTGGGCTGCCTCAAGCTTAGCCTTAGCTCCTGATA
>MHUY01000039.1:23796-38368 GCA_001825115.1 Candidatus Yonathbacteria bacterium RIFOXYC2_FULL_47_9
CAGATGCCTCGTGTGCTTGCGTTGCTGCACTTAATGTGGTTTGAGTACTTTGAAGCTTACTGAGCGCGTCCTTCTCTTCTTTTTCCGCATCAGCAAGAGCTTTTGAAAGGTTAGGGTCAAGTATTCCAGCGTTTCGTGAAGCGCTATGGGCGGTAAGTGCTTCAGCAGTTTTTTGCTTTGCTGCTTCGATAACCTTTTCTTGTTCAGCTAGCATTTTTTGCGCTGCTTTGAGTTGTGTATTAGTGACAGAGTTTTCAAGGTTTGCTTCGGCTGTTTCAATTTCTTTCTTTGTTTTGGTGATGTCACCTGTGCGTTCTGCGACCACAGCCGCATGTTTCTCGGCATTCGCTTTAGCCGCATCAACCCCGTGAGTCTCTGCTATTGCTTTCTTTTCATCATCAGTCATCTCAAGGCGTTTTGCAAACTTGGTATCTTTTTCGTCTTGGCGTTTCTGCATACCTTCATACCCACCCTTTGATCCCGATGCAGGCTTGCCAACATATGCTAGGCCCGCTGCTCCGGCAGCTTTTTGTACCGTACTTAAACCGCGAGCATCAAAGGTGCCCTGACGAACCTTATCGTTTGCACCCAAAAGGTTTCGGCCCGCAAACTGCTTAAGCTTACTGTCTGACGTTGCCCATTGTTTAAGCTTGCCGGATTCCTCAAGGCGCTGTGCTGCTCCACCGAGGGCTACACCTCCCGCAACGCCCATCACAGCGCCACCAATCTTCGCTCCAAGCTGACCAAATTCCCCTGCCATCCCCTCGGCAAATTTGAGAGACTGTTTAAGTGCCAGGATGATAAGGATTGCAACAAGGATAGGGGCGATAAGCGAGTCAAACCAGCTAGTATCAGCAGAGCTACCTACGGGCATGAATGTTTGAAATTTAGCCAAGATTCCACCGCCAGCAGAGATGACCTGCATAATAATATAGAGGAGAAAAAGGAACACCGGTGCTACAAATGTTTGCCCTGTAAGCTGCCCAAGCCACTTTCCAAACATGTTCCCTTGGGGGAAGGTGGTGGAAATAAAAGCAAACGGTGAAACGATCATCAGGAACCAAAAGGCAAGAAGACGACCAATAAACATGAGTGCTGCTTTGAAAAATACCCACGCAGCAAAGACACTCACGATTGCTGAAATAATAAAGATAATTATCGCGTCAGTACCAGTTACATTTCCTAGTGCACCAACGAATTTAGCAGGACCAAATGAATCTGCAAGGGAGGATGAGAAGCTGCTGCCAACGGTTTTAATACTGTCATGGATACCCACAGCAAGAATATTACCCGCATCAATAATGACCTTGGTGAAAAAGAGACTGAAGTTGATAAGGAGCGCAATAACAACCACCTGAATAACCGTCTTGCGCCAATTGCCCATACCAAGCATGGTAGAGATTCCCGCATAGAGGAGAACAAAGATGAAGGCCATATTGGAAAAATCGCGAATAATTTTCCATGAATCGGCAACAAAGGGTTGGTCTACAAATTGTTTGTCGATACTTATTGCTAATGATTCGTCAAAAATGTAACCAGCCCCCATGAGAAGATAGAAGGAGGGCCTGTATACAACATAGTAAACTCCTTCAGCGACACAGTCGATAAACTTTCCATCACCCGGTCCAGCTCCGTTCAGAAGGTGACAGTGAAGATTCTTAAGGTCTGGGTTTGTGTCCGTCGAAGCAGAAGACCCGCTAGCCGCCTGTTGTGCCGCCTCGAGATTTGCTGCTGCTGTGTCTACTTGAGCCTGAGTGCCCGTTCCTGCTGCTAGTGCTGCCACCGCTGCGTCATATGTTGACTGCGCTGCTACTACTTGCCCAGCCACTGATAGGTTTGTGGCGGTGGTAGGCCCACTTGCGCCTGCTACAAAGGTGCATTGTTGAATTATTACTACCGTACCAAGAGTATTGGTGAATGCTTGTTGGTTTGTTACGGCAGCCTTACATCCTTCTAGGGTTGGGTTACGAAGCTCTATAATAGGATCGTTCGATCCAATAATCGGTTGATATTGAGTTTTTGCAATATATTGCCCTTGCGCTGCCTGTTGCGCTGCTGTTGCTGTTGATGGGGTAAAAGTACCAGCAGGACAAGGTATAACATTGTCCTTACTGTCCCTACACACAACTTGTGCCGCAGCTGTTGAGGTAATCCCCGCGAAGAAAACAACCCCAAGGAGAATTGCTATGCTTTTGGATAAAAGGGTGTGCATTGATGAATAATTTAGAAGAGTTCTTTTACAGCTTCGTCGGTCAGCTGACGAATGACTGCCCCCCAGATTTTGTTGGCACTATCAACAAAGCCAAGTCGGTCCATGTCGATACCAAGTGCCTTCGTGAGTTGATCGCCGGCAATTTTACCTGGAGTGGAGACAGGACAGTATTGGCGCTTGTACGCCTCGTCAGATGCAGGGTCCATACCATCGTTCTGAGCCATAATCATCTGTACAGACTCGGGGTATTCACATTTAGACTCGTCGATAACATCAAGAAAACCGCTTGATCGCTCGAGCTTTTTTTCCTGAATTGACCGAGCTTCTTCTTGGCGAAGTGCAAGCTCTCTACCTGCGATGACGCGCATACCAAAAGGGTTACCTGCGTCACTAAGTGCATATTCCAGTGACTTCCAACCTCCTGCTTGCACAAACGTGTCTTTTCCCCCGCTGTAAAAATCTTCAGGGTTGATATTTGATGGAAACGGGCTTTTAATTTGTTCAGCAAATTTTGCCGATGTATTGCTCCTTGTCGAGAGTTCAAGCTCGTTGGCGAGGTCACCCATAAACCCAGAAAGAAACGACCCGTCCGCTAGCAAGCGAATCTCGTTAGCGGTATTTCCTGCGACACTGTCGGCGAGTCCGAGTAAAAGTTGCTCAGGGTTAACATCAAAAGAAGGACTACCGTTGAAGCCTCCGCGAATCCAGGTAATGGTATTATCGGTGACCTGATTTAATAGCTCTTGGCCAAACTCATACACAACTGTATCCCACGATATCAGAAGTTCTTCTAGGCTAAGCTCTTCTGCAATATCAAAAAGTTGCTGCTCAATGGTTTCCCAGATACTCAGGGCATCCCATGTAGGAACATTAACTACTGCTTCTGCTTTTGGTGTGCCGAGCGTAAAAAATAACGCCGTAACCAAAAATGGTATAGCGAGGAGTTTTTTAATTGGTAAAGAATAGTTCTTCATGGTGTGTCTCTCTGTTATTGGGCGGGCCTATAATTTTGGAACTCCTTTCCCGTTGCACTAAGTGCGGCAACATCTTTTTTGTATTCTATGAAACCAGCAAGCGCTTGTGCAGGGTCGCTAAAAATTTTCTGCATTGAAGTAACATCATTTTCAATATTGGCAAAGTTTTGTACAAAATGAAGATGAATGGGTGCTATGCTTGATGGCGCCTTGAGGGCGAGTAAGGATTCCTTTATCTCTGCATACTTAGCAATAATTGGCGTGAGGCCTTCGAGACCTTTTGCGTCCTTGTTATTAATAGCCTCGCCAAAGATGGTTACTTCTCCCATCCCTGCGTTTTTGGAGGCGGAAAGTGGTGATAGTATTTTAAGTATCCCTTCTCCGTAGGTAACGAGTGCCGCGTCACTGTTGTTATCTAAAATATTAAGATCTTTTGTGGTGTATTGAACTGCCTTAGGGAGTTCAATTTTTTCAATAAGTTTTTTGGCGAGTGCATCAGCGTCAGCATCACTCCACACTGTTGTTTCCATGCCCTTTTGTGTGAGGGCATAGTCAACAAGGAAGTTTCGCGCAAGGGCGTCGGTTGTGGTGGTGGCACTGCCTTCTGTCGGCGCGCTGCCAACAGGGTTTCCGTAAATATTACGAGCGCCTAATGTTTTTGGTGAAGTTCCTCGAGATACTACCTGTAGAGCGTCCCGAGTACCCTCGTTTGTTTTCTGAGTAGAATCACCGAGATTGAAGACCGAGCCCCCTTTCCACGCAAACAAAATAATCCCCGTACCCAAGAGGAGTGCGAGTGTGATTGATAAAATTTTCTTAGGTTGTTCTTTCATATTTCTCTCCCTCAATTAGTATACCAGATACAATAAATAAGATATAGAGAAAAAGAAGAGTTATTGTGGATATCTCGGGGAATAAAATTTTTATTAACGAGCCTAGTAGAGAGAAGTAAGTTTTTTAGGTTTCTATAGGGCAACAAGAAGCTATTTCTTCCCGCTATTTTTATAGCGGGAAGAAATACTGCGTGATATACTTTAGTATATGACAAAGTACCAATCAACCTTGTTCGTCGTTCTTTTTATAGCGCCCATATTTGCTTTTGCTGAGACGGGTAACTTTACTCGATCCTTAACTCTTGGAATGTCTGGCAGTGATGTGCGGTCCCTCCAGATTTTTTTGAATACCATATCAGAAACACTCGTTGCTTCGTTGGGGGCTGGTTCCCCCGGTAACGAAACTGACTATTTTGGCCCTGCGACCAAGCGCGCGCTCATAAAATTTCAGGAAAAATACCGCAATGAGGTGCTTACTCCTGTTGGTTTGACTGTCGGATCGGGGTTTTTCGGCGAAAAGACACGAGCAAAGGTATCAGAGCTTCAGAATAAAGGGGTGGTTGTAAACCCCCTACCCGTTGTTTCAGGGGGTTCAGTTCCTAATACACCAAGCAATGAAGCAACGAGTGTTTCAAAGAGTGGGGTGTTCGTCATGTTCCCTTCTCAGTATTCAGGCAAGCCTGGTACGATTATAACAATATCTGGCATGGGTTTCACGAGTACCGACAACACCATCTACTTTGGAGATAATCACGCAGTTGTTCAGGCATTATCGCGAGACGGGCAGTCTATTCCCCTTAAGATCCCGCAAATCCCTAAAGGGAATTATCATGTTTGGGTGAAAAATGCCAGCGGTGAAAGTAATAAAGATTCGTTCTTCGTGGTTACTGACGGAGTAACACCAGAACCAAAAATCGAAAGCATTTCGCCGGCAAGTGGAGGAAGAGGGGCTGCAATCACTGTTACTGGGTCAGGTTTTACTGCAAAAGGAAATATGGTGCGTCTCGGTACGAATATTTTTGAGGGGGTGCCCTCTTTGGATGGTCGCTCGCTTACGGTCACTATACCCACAGACACTTTAGTCGCTTCAGGGGCTTCACCTTTGGCGAAAACGGTTTCGATTCCAATCTGGATATTCGTAGTCAATGAAAATGGAGTAAGTAACGGAAAAGACTTTACCTTAAAGCTTTAGTATGAAATAATATCTAATATGAAACTTCCTTTTATCATAAAAAAACGTGCTCTCGTGGTTGGTATTACTGTAATCCTCTTACTTCTGGTTGTATCGTTTGGTGTTTGGGTTAAGTCGAGTAAGGCAGCAGCTCCTGTTGTTGTTGCTGGTATTCCTTTTGGAGGCCTTATTACCTATGTGTTTTATTGTAATTGTAGCTTCAACCTTGCAGTAACAGTAGGCCCTCCCGTTGGTGGAATATATATGTATCAGCCGGGCGCCTCACTCATTTATGCCTACTATCAAATATTTCGCTCTGGCCCATGGGTCCTAGGTACTTATGTTCCCGGGGGGGCATGTATGGTATATGTAGCCGTTGGTTGTTCACCTGCACTCGTCCCTACAGGAACTATTGTTACGGCCGGGACCTCTCTATAATCGAGTGAGTGAGTGGAATAGCGCAACAGAGACTATTTCCGAGCGAACGATGATTATAGGATATTACCTATAGCAAGCCAGTCGCTAAGGGTAATATCCTCGGCACGAACATTTAGGTCAACATTTGCTTGATCAAGGAGAGAAAGAGTCTTGTCACCAAAAAGCTCGCGGAGATTTCCTGCGAGCTTTTTTCGTTTATGAGAAAAGCCTGTGCGGACGATATTAAAAAACCTTTTTTCGCTTTCGTTGTCGGAGAAGTTTTTGTTTGAAATATTTTCAATAGCGAGGACGGCAGAGTCAACTTTTGGTGCAGGGGTGAAATAGCGCGCAGGAACTTTCTTTACGATATGGGGGGTGCCGTACACTTTGACCGCAATAGAGAGGATACTTTCTTTTTTATCACGGGCGACGATACGATCAGCAACTTCTTTTTGAAGCATAAGGATCATGCGTTCTGGCTTTGATAGTGCTTCGAGAAATACTCGAACAAGATATCCCGTGAGATAGTATGGGATGTTAGCGACGAGCTTGTATGCTGGCGGCAGTTTCAGGGTCCCCTTTTCAAGTATTTCCACAATATCGCCATGAATGAGGGTGAACTGCTTGCTATTGATCGCATCAGCAAACTTTTCTGAGAGGAGTGGAATCATACGATCATCTTTTTCAACAGCGATGACATGCGCACCCGAGGCAATAAGCTCCTCGGTGAGGAACCCCTTCCCTGGCCCAATCTCGAGCACGGTGTCGGTAGGTACAAGCTCCGCCGCCCGCACAATATCGTGCGCAACGGTCTTAGAATTCAAAAAATTTTGCCCCAGAGATTTCTTTGCGTACATATATAGTAGTATACCCTACCAATCAAGACGTATCACGGGTTCATTGTACTCCCCCGCAACCTCTTCTTGCTCTGTGTGTGCATCATCGATATCAGAGAGGAACTCGGACGGTGCATTGACTTGGCGCTGACCAAAGATGGTGCGTACTGACGCGTATGACAAATATAGTTTTTTCTTGGCACGGGTGATGGCAACATAGAATAATCGACGCTCTTCTTCTTCGTCTTCTTTTGAAACAGCACCAGCGCCCATACGACGATGAGGGAAGAGATCTTGTTCGAGACCGGTGACGAATACATAAGGAAACTCAAGACCTTTTGAAGCATGCACGGTCATCAGCTTTACGGCACTCGCATTCTTCATGAGTGAATCTTGGTCACTCGCGAGTGCTGCGTCACCAAGGAGTTTCTCGACAGCCTCTTCGGGGGGCAAGATGTCGTACTTGGTTGCAAGGGTAACGAGTTCATGGATGTTCTCAAGACGTTCGTTGTCTTCATCGTGGCCTGTCTTAAGTGATGCTTCGATACCTGACTTTTCAGAAACAAACTTAATGAGCTGGGAAGTTTTTTCTACGAGTGCGTAATCTTTGATATCACTCAAGAGTTTCCAGAACTCGCTCACACGTTTTTGTGCAGCAGGTGTAAGCGTTGCTTCGTCTTTAGCGAACATTTTAGCGAGGGTACTCTTTCCGATACCGCGTGGTGGTGAGTCGATAATGCGCTTGATGTCTGAAAGGCTGTCGGGGTTGAGTGCAGCACGAATGAACGAAAGAATATCCTTCACTTCTTTGCGCTCAAAGAATCGCACGCCAAGGACTTGGTAAGGTACTTCCGCAAGAAGGAATGCTTCTTCGAGGGCACGTGATTGAAAGTTTGCACGGTATAGTACGGCAATGTCCTCGGGGTTGGTACCACTCGTGATGAGGTATTTGATCTTCTCTCCCACCGCGCGTGCCTCAGCACCCTCGTCATAGCTCGCGATGAGACCAATCTTGTCTCCCGAACTATTCCTTGTGAAAAGATTTTTGTCTTTGCGTACTGTATTTTTTTTGATGATCTCGTTGGCGGCAGCGAGAATAGTTTGTGTCGAGCGATAGTTTTCTTCGAGAAGAATTGTTTGCGCACCCTCGTAGTCAACTTCAAAGTTTAAAATGTTTTGAAGGTTAGCACCGCGCCAGCTATAAATGTTTTGATCACCGTCGCCCACCGCGCAGATATTTTTATTGACACCAGAAAGGAGGCGTGCAAGTTCGTATTGCACACCGTTAGTATCTTGGTATTCATCGATGTGAATGTATTTCCAGCGCGCGTGATATTGTGCGCGAATCTCGGGGTGATCGCGAAGGAGAATAACGGTTTTTAAAATAAGGTCATCAAAGTCGAGCGCTTTTTCACGCTTGAGGAACCCCTCATAGCGTTCCCATACCGAGGCAACGATCATCGGGAAGTATGCGTTACCAACATCTGCCTTATAGGCTTCCATGGTTACGAGGTTTCCTTTCTGGCGGGAGATAACATTGGCGATACGGTCAGGTGAGAACTGCTTAGAATCAAGACCTTGCTCTTTGACGGCTTCTTTCATGAGTGATCCTGCACTATTTTTATCAAGGATGGCAAAGTGCTTGGTAAACCCAAAAACCTCTGCATGGGCACGGAGGATATGCACACCAAGAGAGTGAAATGTTCCCACAAAAGGTTTTGCATCGCCAAAGCGAAGGCCAGTCGAAAAACCATGTTTTTCGAGAAGCGCATCAACGCGTTCCTGCATTTCTTTTGCCGCTTTATTGGTAAAGGTGATAGCAAGAATTTCGCTCGGTGCCACACCTTCTTTTACGAGGTGAAGGATGCGGTGCGTGAGGGTACTGGTCTTGCCGGTGCCTGCACCTGCGATGATGAGGAGAGGTCCATCTTTGTGTATCGCTGCCTCGCGTTGCTTTTCATTCAAGTGTTTAAGATGTTCCATCTGGGGTATGCCATCGCAAAATAATCTATGCGCAATAATCCAAAAATTTTGGCTGCGCTTTTGTAAAAATCCTTCGAAATATACGTATATTCCTCAGTATTTTTCCGTCAGCTCGCTCAAAATTTTTGAATTCTTTGCGCAAGAATTATTTAGTGATGGCATTACTGTAACATAAAAATTGCAGCTCTACTAAAAAACCGCACGGATGATGTCCGTGCGGTTTTTTTACTTAATTTTTTCTAATATTTACGCGTTATCTCCGACCAGTTGGTCTCCTTCGCGGAATGCGATGAGCGTTCTTTTGAGCTCGTCGGCCATCAATGTTTCCATGTCAGGGACGGATTGTTCGAGGAATGCGCGAATGCGCTCAGGGTCACCCGTAGTGGTAAGCACCTCAAATTCCTGGCGGGCTTCAGGAGAAAGTTTCTCAAAGATAGTCACGGTGACTGATTTTAAAATAATCTCACCGAGCTTTGAGACGATCTCGTCCTGTGCTTCCGGAGGCAGGTCGCCAATACCGAGTTCAGCTATTAAATTGGTGCGAAGTTCTTGGTCATTCATAGTACTAAGTTGAATATATTTTAGGGTTAGATAATGGGTGAGGGGCTCTTGCTCAAAGCGGTTGCTGCGGCTCGCTTCATGTAGTCCGCTGCATTTTCGTTGACTAGAGGTGCAACACCAGTTTCGCTCTGCACCTCTGCTAGCCCTGCTTGCATCTGGGTGGTTGATGTATAATCTTCGATGCCAAAATGACGAGCTCCGTCTTCAGGGAATGCACTTGGGTGCGAATTCATTATTTTTTCGACTGTCTGGTTTGCAAAGCCAACATCGGAGTCTTTCCAGTTGATCGAGTCTGTTCCGTTTTGTGCACCAAATCCAAAAATTCCTTTTGTGCCAAACTTCTCATCAACATAGTCTTTGACGATCTTTTCAGAAGCCGTAACGATTGATGGGTCGGTTGGGCTTATTTCTTGAGGGATTACAGCACCGCTTTCGATGGTGGGGGTCGCTACTGCCGAGTGGTCGACAGCAGGGACTACTTCAGGAGACGATACGGGAGTAAAATTAGCAGCTTCTAGTTCCGATTGCGTGTCACTAAGTACACCCGTGAGGTCTATATGGTCGCCTGGATGAATAACATCAATATTCCCACTCGTTATACCAATAGCCTGGAGTTCCTCAGGTGACATTGCGGCGAATTTATCTTTAAGTGCGTCGATTACAAAAGTTTTCTGCGCCTCGGGCATACTGGTGAATGCTTCTTGGGTTCCTAATTTATCCTCTATGCCACCCCAGAGTGTACCGCCGTCTTCTACTATATATTCAATTTTTTCGACTGACTCAATAGGTGCCTCGAATGCAATCTCCTCTGGTGAGTTTGTTTGAACTACTTCGCTCCCCATGTAATCACTGATTAGCTTAGGAAGAAGTGCTGCAAACGCTACTGCCCCAATGCTTGCAAGGAGTACGTGGCGCGTCTCCGCCGCCTTTGAACGTTCTGCCCCTGTTTTTTTCTCGTGAGCATTCTTAAGGATAGTTTCAAATGTTACAAAAAGCCCTGCACCACTTAATCCACGAAGTGCGGTGCCGAGTGCTCCTACAGCCCCTACGGCAACCATTGACCCTGCTGCGGCAGCACCGATACCTGAAAGAACCGCACCCCCCGCAAGCATATATTTATAGCGTTTAGGAACTTTGTTCCACATCTCACCTATTTTACGAACCTCAGCAACCATCCCCGCTTTTTCTGCGCGCGCTTCAACTGCGCGGTCAAGGCGAGACAATTTTTCCATGGTAGCACGATATTTTTCAGCATTCCTTGCCATTTGTGCATCAGCTTCTTCTAAATTGAGTGTCGGTTCAATTCGTTGAGTCTCAAGAGGTGCTACCATCAACCCCTCCTCTGTGGCGGTAGGTAAACCCTCCGTTTCTTTGGTGGCGATAAGGTGAGACCCTTCGATACCAGCAGGGGGAGGTAATATTTCTTCTGATTGCGGGAGTTCTGGTTCGCGCGGCTCTAGGGTGAGATTCTCCCCTGCTCCTTTGAGGCCCGAGGCTTCTCTTTTTGCTTCATTTTCTTTCCAGATACGATTCATGGTTGATTCGTAAGGGCTTAACGAAGACTGCTCCTCTGTGGTCACCGTTTGCTCTGGTTTTATCTGAGCAATTTCTGGTGTTGCGGCCTCCATTTCTACGAGAGAAATAGGTGAAATTACTGACTCATCACCTTTTTGCAGAAGTACCTCAATAGCTTTTTCAGCCTCTGCTCCCCCTCGCACATACCCATCGCCGTTCGTGAGGCTTTCGGCAAGCTTAACGTCCTCATTCACTAAAGGAGGAATTGTTTCTAATGTGGCCTCGGGGGTTGCTTCAGCGGTTGGTGTAATCGTTGCTCGCCCGCCTTGTTCATATTCTGCAATAACTCGGCGAACCTTTTCCTGGTCCTCGAGAGGGTCTACGTTAGGAAGGACATTATTGACTTCGAGGATCCTTTTTTGAACACGGCGAAGATTCTCCTGAATAAGTGCCATCGTGCTCTCGGAAGCATTTTCGTTTTGCGCTTGCCTTTCTCGTACGCGCAAATCAGCGAGATCAACAAGAAGACCCTCTTTTTGTTTCTGTGCCTTTTCGATAGCAGCAGTGTCTACTGGAGTCTTTTCTTGTGTGGCTTGGGCAATAGATTGCTGAATCTCTTCGGGGTTTCCTTTTGTTCCGCGTCCACCACGAGGTATTTTTACAGCAGGAAACTTCTGCCCCTTGAGTGCATCGACTTCAGCACGAAGCTCTTTTATGCGGTTTTGATCCTCAGGTCTTCCCTCTTTTTCAAGACGACGTAATTCATTTACAGTGTCATCAAGCCTGAAGTCTACTTCCATCCAGCCTTCTTTTCCCTCTAGTTTACTGTGAAGTCTTTTGCCAAGCTCTTCTTTTCCTTCGGGTGTGAGCGGTACTCGCTCCGAGGTCGTGCTGGGGTTTTCGGGGGTTACATTTTCTACAAGTGCTAGTTCCTCAGGCATCTTCTCTGCTGGCTGTGTTCCGGTAATTGAGGGAGCTCCTCCTGCTGATGATTCCTGATGCTGGTCTTCAAAAGTATTGCGTGAGGTTTCCATATAAAATTCTTTTTTATTATCGCACATTTATCTAAAGGGATGCAACAATACAACATTAAAATTACTATTAAATTATACCACTTTTTATGTAAAAAATCAAGTAATTTTAGTCTTTTTATTTATCCACAGGTTTGTTCCTGGCCCCTTCCAACCCCTGGTGATGTGTGCTAGGCTTTAGATAACCACGGGGATTGGCCCCAGGTTTTCCCGAAAAGACGATATTTCCGGCCCTGACCGTACGACAGAACGATTCATAAAAACTCGAAACATTTCTACACAATTACAGGACCTCGACCAGGGGCGCGTTAGTGCTGGTCGGGCGAAATATCCTTGTTTATCAAGGCTCGCAGGCGTCGGGTTTCTTTTGGCGTTTATGCTTGCTGGTCTTGCTACTCCTGTTTCATACGCCCATGCCTGGTCTCTTTCGGACCTTTTAGGGTGGGCAAGCAATAAAACAAGCACGGTGTCTACCCGTGCTGAACCCCAAAACTCTCAAAATATTGCTTTTTTGGAAGCAGCAACCAATGTTGACCCCAATCCAGCAAAAGGTGGGGGCGATATTACCATTGATGGCAACGCACTTCTTCCTGAAGTCGGACCTTCAGGTACGATTGCTGATATTGAGTCGAATGAGCGTCAAGGCAGAGTGAGTTTGTACGTTGTGCGCAAGGGTGACACGCTTCCCCAGATTGCCCAAATGTTTGAGGTGAGTGTAAACACGATTTTGTGGGCAAACGATCTCGAAAAGGGCGCCACTCTCCGTGTTGGTCAAACCCTCGTAATCCTCCCCGTGAACGGCGTTCAGCATACGGTAAAAAAGGGTGAAACAATCAAAGGTATTGCCAAGAAATACAAGGGTGATGTTGATGAGATCCTTGCATTTAACGACATTGAAGCAGACAGTCAGATTTCTGTGGACGATGTGATTATTATTCCTGACGGCGAGGACGTTAGTGTGGTGACACCAAAAGCTTCTCCTCAGACGAGCTCAACAAAACGTATCGCATCATATCCTTCATACACAGGATACTATTCACACCCTGTTCCTGCCGGACACAAGACGCAAGGGATTCACGGATACAACGGTGTTGATTTTGGTGCTCCTATTGGAACTCCGGTCTATGCGGCTGCTGAAGGAACGGTTATTGTGAGTCGCTTCCGCACCCTCTCTAATCCTTGGTTCGGTGGCTATGGTAATTATGTCATTATCGAGCACCCTAATGGCACGCAAACACTTTATGGCCATATGAGTGCAGTATATGTTGCGGTGGGTGCGCGTGTGGATAAAGGGCAGTCTATCGGCGAAGTTGGTAGTACTGGTAAATCGACCGGACCGCACCTTCACTTTGAGGTCCGCGGAGCAAAGAATCCATTTTAGGTTTGAATAACAAGATAACAAAAAACCCGAACAATGTTCGGGTTTTTTTTATTATCTCAATTCCGTGGGGCGATACGCGAGGGCTTCCATGAGATGCTTCTCGGTGATATCGTCAGAGGCGTCGAGGTCAGCAATGGTGCGTGCGACCTTGAGGACTTTGTGATAGGCGCGGGGTGAGAGTTTTAGTTTTTCTGCGGAAGTATTAAAAAGAGTGCGCAGGCCCGTTGGGAGTGTAATGAATTGCTCGATGTCATCGGCACGCATTTCGTTGTTGGTGGTAATGGCGCGCGGGTGTTCCGCAAAGCGCACTTGTTGTTTTGTTCGTGCGAGAGTGATACGGTCGCGTACGGTTGCGGTACCCTCCCCTACTTTAATATCAGAAAGTTTGTCGTGACTCATCTTTGAAACTTTGACCCAGAGGTCAATGCGGTCGACGATAGGTCCCGAAAGTTTGCGTTGATATCCCGCAAGGGTTCCGGGCATACAGGTACAGCGTTCTTCGCTACCGTATTTACCACACGGGCAGGGGTTCATTGCTGCAAGGAGAATAAAACGTGCGGGAAAGGTATCGTGTCCTTTACTGCGAGCGATACGAATATGTCCTTCTTCGAGTGGTTCACGCAGTGACTCAATGACGCGTCGGTCGAACTCGGGGAACTCATCAAGGAAAAGCACACCGCGATGCGCGAGCGTGATCTCGCCGGGTTTTGGTGTGGTTCCACCGCCAATGACTGACGGGTATGATGCTGTGTGGTGTGGTGCGCGCAGGGGTGGAAGTATTACTATTTCATCACGCAGGGTGCCGGCAACCGAATGAATACCAGTGACCTCGAGCATTTCATTTTTTGAAAGTTCAGGAAGGAGATGTGGGAATGCTTGCGCGAGCATCGTCTTGCCCGTACCAGGCGGTCCCCACATAGCGAGGTTGTGCTTCCCTGCTGCGGCTATTTCGAGCGCGCGCTTGGCAAAGTCTTGCCCTTTGATATGAGCAAGGTCGACTCTATGTTCGTCATCCTCACGCGTCGTACAAATACCGTCACGAATACAAGCGGTTAGTGTGTATGAGTTTTCTTTATCGAGGTGCGCAATGACATCACTGAGTGTTTGTGTTCCATATACGACAAGTCCTTCAATGAGAGCCGCCTCGTCTGCATTGTCTTCAGGGACAAATATTTCTGTAAAGCCTGCTTTTTGTGCTGCTTGTGCAAGAAGGAGTGTTCCACGAATAGGACGTAGGTTTCCATCAAGAGAGAGTTCGCCAAGGAATAATTTTCCTTTTGGGTCAAAGGTAACCTCACCGGAAGCAGCAAGATATGCGAGTGCGATTGCGAGGTCGTAATGCGAACCTTCTTTTTTAAGTTCAGCAGGGGCTAGTGCAATAACAATCTTTTGATTCTTTTGTTTTGGGGATGTAAATCCTGAGTTTTTTATTGCAGCACTGACGCGGTCGCGGGATTCATCGACTGAAGCGCTAGGGAGCCCCACTAAAGAAAAAGCGTGGAGCCCTCGCGAGAGATCCACTTCTACATCAATAATATGCGCCGTAAGCCCAACGGTTTGTGCCGAAAAAAGTTTTGAGAATTGCATAATCGGCACACGCCGGAGAAACTAGCCCTCGCGGTGTGCGATACAGGTTGCAGCTGCAGGGTTGGCGTGAA
>MHUY01000039.1:38377-38707 GCA_001825115.1 Candidatus Yonathbacteria bacterium RIFOXYC2_FULL_47_9
TTCGACAGCGGCGTTGTTTTCGAATACCTCAATACCACTTGCGGTGTCATTAATGTCAGCAGTAGGTTCGTTTAGGTCGGTTGCTGCTGGTTGCCAATCGCCTTCAATTTCGGGGTTCTTGTAACCCACATGTGAGAGCTCGGACTCGAGACGAGCTTTTTCTTCAAGAAGCATTGTTTTAAGTTCAGGAATGTTTGTCATATCTAAGTAGTTTATCACAAGAAGCACGGAACGCAAGGTTGCTAACGAACAGAAAGACGTGATACGAGTGCCTCGAGTGCGCTTTGGGAGCTCGTAATAATGACGGTTGATTGATCTGCAAAAGCATAA
>MHUY01000039.1:38757-45321 GCA_001825115.1 Candidatus Yonathbacteria bacterium RIFOXYC2_FULL_47_9
AGTAATGAATTTTGTTCCAAAGACAGTGTCAAAGAAGTATGGTAAATCACTTTCCCATGCGAGCATTCCCGCAAGGCCAGTATCGTAACCGGAAACCTTAAAGACAAAGAATGGGGTTGCTTGCGCCCCTTCCTCCCCGTAGAGGCCAGCCATAAAAGGAGTTTCGAGAGAACGTGCAAAGATGGCAGGGGTAGGAATATTAGCAAGGATAAGAAGCCGGTGGGCTGATATTGAGGCGACCCCTATTTCCCCCTCTAGTGTGACGGCTTCCTCTTCAAAATAGAGATTGCGAATATTCCCTGTAGTGACTCCCGCTGCTCGCTCTGTGGCGATCATGGTAAAGAGGTTCTCAGGAGTCTCTTTGTTTATGGTGAAACGTTTTTCAGATTGTGCGGGGATGAGAGAGGATATGGTGGGAACCGCTGTTTTTGAAGTTACTTTTGTGGGTTGTCCTGCGCTAGGAGTTCCAAATGTAGGTAGTGATACATTAGGAAGGTTTGGAAGACTAATCTTCCTAATTGTTGGTAGGGCAAACTTGATTGCAATACCTGATCCCGTTACGAAAAGAATGAGTCCTAAAATAATCACCACACGACCGCGAGGTTTTGGTGTAGGTTTCAGGGGCGCTGTCGTTGCCGCTTCGGTGCGCTGTAGCGCTTTCTTTTTTTCTTCAGCAAGAGACATTGAAACAAGAGTTTCGTTTTGCGTTTGGATTGCCAGGGCGGCATCACTTTTCATAGTGCGGATAATCAAAGGAGCCCCTTGTCCTGATACAGGAGCGCTTTGATAGCTATCACGCGGGCGCTGAGACGGTGGTGTGCTTATTGGTGTGGGAATGTTCGACTCCATCATCTAACAGTATAGCGCGCATTTCTTTTTCATGCACGGGCAATCTGGGGATAGTGGAAATAATTATAAATTTCATAACGAAAGAGATGAGAGTAAAAATCTCTGCGTTAAGGATCGTTGGTAGGTAAAATTTTATCTACCAACGAAGAGGCTTACTAAAAATCATACATTTACCAATCTGTTTAGCAGAGTTATTAAAAACTTGCTTTTTTCTGTGTGTGTGGTATGGTTGGGACTGGTTTTTTGGACAACCCAAAGGAGAGTAGAAGTATGAGTGAACCTGAAAATAGTTTATCTAAACCCGTAAATGAAAAATCGCCACGTATTGCCGTTGCTTCAAACGGCAATATGGTAGGTCTTCGCGGGGGCACCTTCAGTACTCGTCGCGCCATTTTTATGGAAGCTCAAGCTGAAGAGAAAATCATCGACTACAGCAACCGCAATAGTGAGGAAGAGTAATAAAAAAAAGATCATTAAGTAAAACCCCCGACTGCAAGAGTCGGGGGTTTTTTCTATTCTTTTTCAGGGACTTCTTTTCGACGGTTCGATGCCTGCTTGCGTGGTTGACGGCGTGGCGTAGTTCCTCCATTGTTGCCACCACGAGCTCCGAGAAGGTATTTGCGCTGGTCGTCACACATATCGATAAAGTCGTCTGCTGCCTCACGAAGGCGTCCTGATGCTGAGCGACCAAAGGTGATGACTTCGACTTGTGTGCCCATGAACTTCAGGTACTCAACGAGGGGGACAAAGTCGCCATCGCCAGAGGCGAGAACTACCGCGTCAACCTTTCCGGCGAGACGAATAGCGTCCACCGCAAGACCAACGTCCCAATCCGCTTTTTTGGCGCCGCCAAAAAAGATTTGTAGGTCTTTTGTTTTTGTTTCGATACCGAGATTGTTCAGTGCTTCAAAAAAGCTTTTTTCCTCCTCCCCTTCGGTGGTGATGACGTATGCGATCGCGCGCACGAGATGGCGTCCGGCGACAGCTTCTTTAAGGACTGCTCCAAAGTTTACTTTTGCACCGTAGAGATTGCGAGCACTGTGATAAAGGTTCTGTGCGTCAATGAACATTGCAACGCGTTGTTCTTTTTGTTTGATGATTGCCATAGTATTTAGTATATCAAAGATGAAAGTTTTCACCCTGTGGAAAACGATTTTCGTTCTCCTTCGTCGTATTAAAAATTAAAAATGAAAACGAGTTATAACAGAGAAGCCCCGCATAACGGGGCTTCTGGGGAATATTATTTCAAACCGACCTTCTTTACGAGTACCTCGTAACGGTCCCTACTCTTGCGCTTGAGGTAATTCAAGTGCGTACGACGGTCTGCAACCATCTGGAGGAGTCCGCGGCGCGAGTGGTTATCCTTGTGATTCTTCTTCAAATGCGCTGCGAGTTCATCGATGCGCTTTGAAAGAATGGCCACCTGAGCCTCTGGAGAACCAGTGTCAGTCGCGTGGACCTGTGTTTTCTTGATAATATTCTGCTTTTGCTTTGTCGTTATCATTGTGCATACTCTAGCATACCTTGGCAAATAATGCAAGGGGTCAACAAGCATCGTGATTTATGCAACAAAAACCGGCTATAGGCCGGTTTTTGTTGCATAAGGCCCTATTGAGAGGCACCTATAAATTGAAATCATCCTCAGCTCCTTTGTTAGGAATGATTTCAATTCCCCCTTCGTTGAAAAGACGCTCAGAAAGACCTTCAATAGGTTCGCTTGTTTCGATATCGTTTGTTAACGGTTCGATGAAAATACCTTGTTGGTCCAAGGTGTACTGTGAAGCGTTCTCACTTTTATCGTGAACATCATTCCCTTGCTCACCTAGTGCTTCGTCAAGATTGCGTGAATCCTCGATAAGGATATAACTGTCGTCTGTTGGATCTCCCATGGTTTAATTTTAACGCAATAGAGAATAAATGACAACCAGTAGGGTAGATTTTTGTGAGAGTGAAATGTTGTTTCGTGACATATCATTCTCGCGGTATACTGTATGTGTCGCACAATATGAATCCCGTTAAAGGTCAAAACGTTATATTTTTGGCACGCATGGGAAATATTGAAAAGATATTATTTAATAATGCTTGTTAACGTTTGCTACGGGAATTTTATTCCCTACCTCTAACGGGATGAACCTCCAAACCCTCAAACGACAATTCTTTGAACATCTCGAGATCGAAAAAGGGCGCAGCTTAAAGACGATTGAGAATTATGAACGCTACCTCGACCGCTTTCTTGAGTTTGCAAAAGTTTCAGACCCAAAGGATATCACCGATGATATGGTGCGCGAGTTTCGTTTGTGGCTCAATCGTCAGCCGAGTGGAATAAAAACGGGTGGTCGCATTGAAACACTCAAGAAAAAAACCCAAAATTATTATTTAATAGCACTCCGCAGTTTTTTGAAATACTTGCGCAAGCGTGGCATTGACTCCCTTTCCCCCGAGCGTATTGATCTCGCCAAGGTTGCCGAGCGTGACCTCGACCTTATTTCAGGGTCGGATCTTTCGCGACTACTTTCCGCACCAGACACGAGCGACATAAAAGGTCTTCGCGACCGTGCAATACTCGAACTCTTTTTTTCCACAGGCCTCCGCCTATCTGAACTTACCTCCCTTTCGCGTGACCTCGATTTAAATAAGGACGAATTCTCGGTGCGAGGCAAGGGCGAAAAGGTGCGCGTCGTTTTTTTGTCAGACACCGCAAAGATGGCAGTTCGCGCGTATCTCGCCGCACGCAAAGATATGCACGATGCGCTTTTCGTGCAGACCGGAAAGACTCCGCGCGGTGAAGACTTGCGTCTCACGCCACGCTCTATAGAGCGTATGGTGAAACACTATGCGACCAAAGCTGGCATTTCAAAAAAGGTAACACCCCACGTTATTCGCCATTCGTTCGCAACCGACCTCTTGAGTAACGGTGCCGACATCCGCTCGGTGCAAATGATGTTGGGTCACTCAAATATTGCAACTACGCAAATATATACGCATGTTACTGACAAACAATTGCGCGACGTACACAAGAAGTTTCACGGGAAACAAGAGTAGGTTTCGTGGTACACTATTTTTATGAATATCATCTCGTGGAACGTAAATGGTTTGCGGGCTATTAATAATAAAGGATATTTCGCTGAGATTATTGCGGCGAAACCTGACATCCTCTGTTTTCAAGAAACAAAAGCTGAAGCAGAGCAGCTACCAGAAGGTGTGCGTAACCCTGAAGGATATTTTTCATATTTCAGTCATTCAAAAATGCGCAAAGGGTACAGCGGAGTCGCGGTATACTCAAGGACAAAACCCGAAAAGGTTGAAGAAGGAATGGGTGTAAAGGACATGGACCAGGAAGGGCGCCTACTTGTCCTTTATTACAAAGATTTTGTCCTTTTGAATTGTTACTTCCCTAACGGTGGTGGCGGACCCGAGCGCCTCAAGTACAAGCTTGGTTTCTATGACCATTTCTTGAAGTTCATTGAGAAACTCCGTAACAAAGGGTATAAGGTGGTTGTATGTGGCGATGTGAATACCGCACACGAGGCCGTAGATCTCGCCCGCGCTAAGGAAAATGAAAAGAATACGGGTTTCCTGCCCGAGGAACGTGCGTGGATAGACGAGCTCATCTATCATGGCTATATAGATATTTATCGCCACCTCCACCCCAATACGAAAGATGTTTACACCTATTGGGATATGAAGACTGGTGCTCGTGCGCGCAACGTTGGTTGGCGCATTGACTATTTTTTCATTAGTCCCGACCTTCTCCCCCGCGTGAAACGCGCCACGATGATGACGGATTTCTCAGGCTCTGACCACTGCCCCATTGTATTGGAGTTAAAATAAAAAAACAGCGTGTCTCGTCACGCTATTTTTTATTTTACCCCGTGTCTCTTTCTAATTACCGCGAGCTCTGCCTCCTCTGCCTCCTCCTTCTTTTCCTTTCCTGCTTCGCCGAGTTTCTTAAGTTCATCTATCGGTAGTTTCGCGAGCTCTAAGGTGCGTTTCACGAGAAACGCCTCAGTATTGTTTTCTGGTGCATCGAGCACTTCCTCGAGGAGCGCGTGAAGCATGAAGCCGAGTTTTGGTCCCGGTGTTTCACGGGTAACCTCCATCACTTTGGCACCATCAATTTTGAGCATACCTACGGATACGGGTGCGCGCATCGCTTCTTCGATCATTGATTCGTATTTGCGGAGGCGGTACGGTGTTTCCTTGGGGCGACCCATACCGATACGATCACAAGCACGCACTTTCATCAGGTCCCATACATTCTCGGGACCAACGCCACGCACGATGCGACGCACTGCCGAGAGGGTTATCTTTTCAATATCAGAGAAAAAGAGATGGTAGCGCACAAGCGTTGAAACAACATCAACGATCTTTTTTGAGTACTTTAAGTGCGTAAGCGCCTTTTTGGCGACTCGTCCACCAACGACGTCATGGCCATAGAACGTCCAATCTTTTTTATCGTCAGACCAACGACGGGTCTCTGGTTTTGAAACATCGTGAAAGAGTGCCGCAAGGCGTACATGGAGGGGCCAATTACGGTCTGCTGAGTGCTGGAGCGCACGAAGGTTGTGTTCCCAGACGGTATAGATATGGTCACCATTCTGCTCGACACCAATACCGCGCTTGATATCCGGCGCGATATAGTCGAGGAGGCCAAGTTTTTCGCACATAACGACGCCGATCATCGGATTGGCTGACATTACCATTTTTGAGAACTCATCACGAATACGTTCCATGGCGATATCTTTGAGGTTTCCCGCCGTTTTTACGATTGCCTCCTGAGTCTCGATGTTAACCGTGAAACCAAGGTCTGCTGCCAAGCGTACCGCCCGCACAATACGGAGCGCATCCTCATGGAAACGGTCGTACGGGTCCCCTACTGTCCTCAAGACTTTGTCCTTTATGTCCTCTTGTCCTTTATATGGGTCAATAAGGTGTCCTTTAGAGTCATCGTAGGCAATAGCGTTAATCGTGAAATCACGACGCTGCAGGTCGTCTTCAAGTTTCGCATGAAACGACACTGAGTCAGGACGACGTTTGTCAGTATAGGCCCCCTCGGTACGATATGGGGTTACTTCAACAACTCTGAGTGTCTCATCCTCAGTTTCACTGACAATCCCCACCGTGCCGTAGTCATTTTCATAAAAGGTGTCCTCAAAGAGTGCCTGAATCTGCTCAGGCTTTGCATTCGTAGTCGCATCCCAATCCTTTGGTTTGCGCCCCTGGAGTATGTCGCGCACACATCCACCAACAAGGTACATCTCGAAACCCGCAGTGCGCAAAGTTGACGTTACACGGGAAACCTCGGCTGGAATCGGATAGTTGAGGTCAACCTTTTTAGGAGTGTGGGGCATATACAAAATAGTCTAGTGTATTTTTGGCTTTTTTACCAATTCGCGGTATGCTCTCCTTAGGTTGGTTTCACGAGAAACATTTGCCCTCATAGCTCAACGGATAGAGTATCGGTCTTCGAAACCGGTGATGGGGGTTCGATTCCCTCTGAGGGCACAAAAACAAGGAGGACGGCTCGTAAGAGTCGAACGACTATGTCTTTTGTTGCCCTCAGAGGGAATCGAAGGGCGGAGGCGGTATACAAGACGAGTAAAACGAGTGCTTGTCGCCGAGCCGGGGTCGCGAGTACTTAATGCACGGAAAGTGTAATCACTTGAGTACATCTAGTAACTCGTGACCGATTCCCTCTGAGGGCACAAAGCGGGA
>MHUY01000039.1:45394-53697 GCA_001825115.1 Candidatus Yonathbacteria bacterium RIFOXYC2_FULL_47_9
TAGCGAGCCGGGGGGCGGCAAGTACTTACGTCTATGAGAGTGTAGTCGCTCGAATAGACTTAGTAACTTGTGCTCACATAAAATTAGCCGAGCTTTGCTCGTCTATCTCTTTCTACTCTTCCCAAAAAAGGAAAAATCTGTATAGTATAGAAGTGGAAAGTTTGCGGGTATGGTTTAGTGGTAGAATGCGTCCTTGCCAAGGACGAGACCCGAGTTCGATTCTCGGTACCCGCACAGCGAAAAGAGAAACCCCAAGGAATTATTCCTTGGGGTTTCTCTTTATGATTAGGGTGAGTCAGTCGCCCAGTCTCAGCAAAAGATCTAACGTTGGAACAGGCACTCAGTAGTCCAGCTGTCTATAAACACTCGAATTTCACTAGAGGTCAGATAAAGGACAGATATTCTTTTTGTAAAGGACACTTTTGTGGAATGTTCAACATTTTACAACACCCTGTCAACGTCGGTAAGCGGAGAAATATGGGGAAAACTGTGCAAAACTGTGGATAACTCTGTGTACAGTGTTGATAAAGGACACAAAAAGACCGTCTACAGAGCCCTAAAAACCTAACGGACAAAGGTGTGTTTTCCCACAAATCCTTACAGGATAAGGGTTTGTGGGGAATTAGGTCAAATTTGGGTGAAAATATCATAAATATGTTACTAAGTAACACAATTGTTATGTTATTCATGAAACATTATGTAAAATTAAAGAGATGATAATTCTACGGCCAAGTCGCGAACCAGCTGTTTCGCCTACACAAAAACAAGTGATTGGGCGGATTGGGGAAGATATTGCGGGTAAATACCTAGAAAACAAAGGTTTTAAGATTGTGGGGCGCAATTATCTTAAAAAATATGGAGAAATCGATATTATCGCTCAAAAAGGCAAAATAACCCATTTTATTGAGGTAAAAACTGTTACACATGAAAACTTTCCCCAAAATGTTTCCCGTGTAACAGATAATTATCGACCTGAGGATAATATCCACCCGCAAAAGCTTAAACGGCTCGCGCGGACGATCCAGGCGTATCTTCTGGAGAAGTTCCCGAAAGGGGAGCCGGAGTGGCAGTTTGATGCAATTACAGTTCGCCTAGATATGAAAACAAGGCAGGCAAAGGTGAGATTCATGGATAATCTGATTCTATAAACAAACTGGGGGATCAGGTAGTTTTGCAAAAATAGCCTTTTGTGGTAGCATTCTGTAACAGTTTCTGAATTAGCAAATTCCGAATCAGCTGATTCGTGCCTAGGGCATAAACGCACAGCAGGCTTCACGGCTTGGCCGCAGACTCTTGGGCGCAGGGAAACATTGTGTTTGCAGTCGAAGTTCCTGTCGGGGGTGTAGTATATCGGTAGTACGTCTGCGTGGGGTTGAAGCTTTTGTCGGGGTGTAGTATATCGGTAGTACGTCTGCTTTGGGAGCAGATAGGCCGAGTTCGATTCTCGGCACCCCGACAAAAGCTTTAACCGGAAGCGTCTAAACGCTTCCGCGGAAATCTCCATAAGAGATTTAGATAGGCCGAGTTCGATTCTCGGCACCCCGACAGGGTTTTTGACCAAATGAGCTCGCAGGAGCGTCATATGAACAATATTAAAAAATTGAAGAGCGGGGTAGTGGGGTACAAAAATGAGCCGGGTTTTATTTCGGTTACAGCAGCTCTCGCAGGGAATTTTGTCATTACTATCCTTAAAACAATAGGTTTTGCTGTGTCAGGATCAAGCTCTCTTTTTTCTGAAGCGGTACATAGTTTTGCGGACACCTCAAATCAAGCCCTTCTTATGGTGGGTATTGTGAAGAGTCGTCGTGCCCCCGACGAAGGCTCTTCGTATGGATATGGATTAGAACGTTTCTTTTGGGCACTTATCTCTGCGTGCGGTGTTTTCTTTGTTGGTGCAGGGATTACTATATATCACGGTGTTTCCGTACTCTTGCATCCCGAAGAAATCTCGTTTGAACCTATTGTCTTTATAATACTCTTGATTTCGTTCATTGTTGAGTTGGCCACATTCTCTGTCGCTTTTCGCGAATTATGGAAAAAAAGAAGGGAAGGGGATACGGTTCGGGAAGCGCTCGCTCTTGGTGATCCCACCGTACTTGCTGTTGTTTACGAAGACGGAGTTGCGGTGCTCGGTGTGTTTATCGCGGCAGTTTCTGTCGGACTCTCGTATGTTACAGGGAATCCTTCTTGGGATGCGGCCGGATCCGTTGTTATTGGTGTACTTTTGGCATGGGTTGCGGTGGTCTTGATATTGAAAAATAAGCGTTTTTTGGTAGAAAAGTCGATTCCCGAGGATGTTAAAGAGCGCATCATTGAGATGCTTGAGGCAGACCCGATGATCGAGCGCGTGTATGACTTCAAGTCATCGGTGGTTGAATTGGGGAAATATAGGGCAAAGTGTGAAGTAGAAGTAAATGGCTCGGCGCTCTTTAAGGAACTTTCAAATGGGGAAATGCTCAAGGATGACTACGAAACCATAAAAGAGGACTACCCTGAGTTTGTTCGCTATATGGTGGATTATACCGATCGCGTACCGCGCGTAATTGGTACGCGCATTGACGAGCTTGAAGCGCGTATCCAAAAGGAGGTACCGTCAGTGAAACATATTGATATTGAGATTAATTAATTTTGTTTTGTTGGTAGTTGTGAGTAGAATAGAAAAGTAATATCTCCTCGTCGTTCAACGGATAGGACACAAGCTTCCGAAGCTTGTAATGTAAGTTCGATTCTTACCGAGGGGACAAGAGTGAAACGAATGGACCCTCGGTAAGAATCGAACAGGAAGGCCACGATAAATCTAAGGCACTGCGATTTCAACAAGTTGACTACAACTTAAGAAATCGGGAGGGGGTCGGGGAAGATTTAGTTCACGTCCAAGACGCGAATCAGCTGATTCGCCTGTGGAGGAAGGGCTGGGAAAACCGTGGGTTTCCCAAGAGTGAGATAGCGAAGCGTCTTACCGAGGGGACATAAATAAAAATGAGTAGATAGTAAAAATCTGATCCGCTTCTTATCTAGATTTTCGTTGTCCACAGTTGATTGTTGTTTCTTTGCGGTATAATGAAATGACATGAGTCTTGGTGCAAAAATAAATCTCACAATTGCTGCAGTAACGATTGCTGTTCTTTTTGTTACCTTTGGAATCATTCTCAGCATGGAGGCAAGTTCTATTAAGAACGCTACTCTTCAGAATTCTGCAACGATTGGCAGCACACTCAAGAGTGATATTGAACACATGTTTCAGGAAGTGCACAATCAGCAGACGGCACTTCAGGCGGTTGTTGATAAGTTGAGCAGTGTTGAAGGGGTGAAGTATGTTAAGGTGACGGGTGCTGATGGCTACCGCATTGCCTCAACTGATTATAGCGAGGTAGGAAAAAAAATTACAGCACCCGATGCGACCCCTGTGGCTCAAGTGGTAAGGGAAGGAAAAAAAATTGATGTACAAGATGACCACGAAACCTTTTTCAACCTTGAGCAGTACATCCCCGTTCAGCTCTATAATCAAGATGATGTACTCAATGTCGTTGCGGTAATAGAAGTTGAGGTGTCAACACACTCAAAGGGCGCAAACGATGTTCTTGAAGCGAGAAGATTACTCGAGGCTATTTCGGTAAATGTTGAACAAGGTGCGCGCTCAATCATTGCAACTCGAGAGAGTGGTCTTGAAAGAGTGCAAAAGATTACCGATGAAATAAAGAAATTTGATTTTTTTCATGACTTCATTGTTTTAGACAGCAAGCTCAATGTTATTGCGAACACCGATGGTGAAAGAGGGGAGCTTTTGGATGACCCACAGGAGTACAAGCAATATCGTGAAGATGTTCTCTTTGGTAAGGTGCGCGAAGCGTCATACGAGCGCCCTCATGAGGGGTATGAAGTGCTTGTCCGCGTGTCGCCCATAGAGCTTTTTTCGGGAGACAAAACAACAACCGTAGGAGTTCTTGAGGTGCATGTTCTTACTTCGTCGTATAAAGACAAAGTAACGACACTCATTTATCAAATGGTCGTGATTGGTATGCTTGTCACCGCAGTCCTTGTTGTTACCCTTGCGTTTATTTTGCGCCTCCTTGTTGTTCGCCCTATTAAAAAGTATGTACTCGTGGCACAAAAAGTTTCTGAAGGTGATTTGACGCAGCGCATAGAGAACATGTCAAACGACGAGATTGGGCGTTTCGGCGAGGTCTTTAATGCGATGGTATCAAATCTATATGAACTCGACCGCTTGAAGACAGACTTTATTACGGTGGCAGCGCATCAATTGCGTACACCGCTTTCAAGTGTGAATTGGGCACTTAAACTTCTTCTTGATAGTGAGGTAGGCCCTATTAATGAGGACCAGCGCGGTATGCTCGCGCGTGGGTACGAGACCAACAGCAAGATGATTAAGCTCGTCAATGACCTTCTTGATGTTACCCGTATTGAACACGGTAAGTTTGTGTATAAATTTGAGACTAATGACTTCAATCAGCTTCTTGATGCGCTCATAAAAAATTCAGAGTTTATTGTTATTGCGCGCGAGCATAATGTTGAATTCCACCTCGAAAAGCGTGGAGAGATACCCGTCTTTGCTTTCGATCTCGACAAGCTTTCGATGGCAATTCAAAACCTCGTGGACAACGCTCTAAAATACACGCTTCCTGGTGGACATGTAACGGTAACTGCTGAGCAAAAAGGAAATTACTTGGAACTCAAAGTGGCCGATACGGGCGTAGGGATTCCAAAAGAAGATTTACCAAAAATGTTTTCAAAGTTTTTTAGAGCTACAAACGCAGTCCATCTTCAAACAGAAGGTTCTGGTTTAGGATTAGTGATCGCAAAGAGTATTGTTGTACGCCATGGAGGACAAATTGAAGTGGATTCAATTGAAGGCAAAGGGACGACATTCACACTTACGGTGCCGCTCCTCCCTGAGCTTCTGCCAACAGACGAAAGTATTTTCCCTGTGGATAACTCAGCGGTCTAGCTTGTTATTATTTTTTATAGTACAATAGAGTTACTTATGGATGATAAAAAGAAAATCCTTATTATAGAGGATGACGCCGTACTTCGTGATGTGCTGGCTGAAAAATTGGAAAACAACGGTTATATTATTGATCGCGCCGAAGATGGAGTTGTTGCCATGGAGAGGGTTCGCGCTGTTAAGCCTGACCTAATCCTCCTTGATATTTTGATGCCCCGCAAGAATGGTATTGAAGTTCTTGAGGAGCTTCATGCAGACCAGGATTTACAAAATATCCCCGTAATCATTATCTCAAACTCGGGGCAACCTCTCGAGATTGCACGCGCCCAGGAGTTAGGGGCCCGTGACTTTTTAGCTAAGGCTGTTTTTGACCCCAACGAGGTTTTGGGGAAAGTGCAACGAGTACTTGCTGGTGAAATTATATCAGCAGCTGAATGGGGACTACAAGTAAAAGGTACCCCTGTCGTTGTCACACCAGATGTTTCTGTGCCGCCGCCTCTGGCATCAACACCAGTAACACCAACCCCAGAAGCTTCTGGTAAAAAATTTGTAGTGGTTGTCGAGGATGATAAATTCCTGCGCGAACTCCTTGTTCGCAAACTTATGAGTGAAGGGTTTGATGTCGAAAGTGCTATCGAGGCATCAGCTGCGTTCACTATTTTAGCGCAGCGCACACCCAACATTATCCTCCTTGACCTTATTTTGCCAGGAGTTGATGGCTTCGAAATTCTTACCCGCATAAAAGCAGACCCTAAGTTAGTGAATGTACCAGTGATTATTTTGAGCAACCTGGGCCAAAAAGAGGACTTAGATAGAGCTATGACACTTGGCGCAAAAGACTTCATGGTCAAGGCAAACTTTACGCTTGATGAGATTGTTGCCAAAGTACAGGGGATTGTAGGGTAGGATTCTCCGTGGCCGCCGTAGGCGATGAATGGCGGATTATTGCACAACTTGAATATGTCTGCTATCATGTCCCCAGGTTTTGCGGGATTAGTTAAATGGTATAACTTCAGTTTTCCAAACTGAAATCGGGAGTTCGATTCCCCCATCCCGCACAAAACGTAAAGAAAAACAGTGCCTGCGCACTGTTTTTTAGTTTTGTGAACCGCAGTGATGTTTTGCGAGCACGCAAAACCACGAGGTGGGGCCGGCAAACACTTACGTCTGTGAGGATGTACTCATCCGAAGAGACTTAGTGATTTGTGGACAAGTAAACTTTGTGCGCGTAGCGCTCGACTTGTATTCGTGACCGATCCCACGGCCAAGCCTGCGCCCAAGAGTCTGCGGCCAAGCCGTGAATTTGTTAATTCAGAACCTGCTGGTTCAGAATTTGCTGATTCGTCATCCTGTACTAAAACAAAAAACCACCCCCAAAGGGGTGGTTTTTTGTTAAAGAGACAGTTACCTTACTTAGCAACAGCGTCCTTGAGGGCCTTTGCAGCACGGAACTTAGGAACCTTGGTAGCCTTTACCTGAATAGCCTCACCAGTCTTTGGGTTGCGTGCGGTGCGAGCTGCACGGGGCTTTACAGAGAAGATTCCGAGGCCTGCAATTGATACTTCCTCGCCTTTCTGAAGTGTCTTTACCATAGTCTCAAGAATCGTGTCTAATGTCTGCTCTGCTGATACTTTTGTACCACCCATCTTCTCGTGAATAATCTCAACAATAGCTGCTTTGTTCATAATATAATCTTTGATTAACCTTTTAATACTAAAACAAGTCTCTCGTCCGTGACTTTCCGTTCGCATTTGTTTCCGTCGTTTGACGAAATACTTGTGCGAAGGTGGAGTTGCCCCCTTTCGACACGGGCTAGACCTCCTTAGTAAATAGTATACCCCCCTATGTTTTTTTGTGCAATAGGCGCAAGGGTTTTTTGAAACATTGCCAAACACCCAAAAATCTTACCGTGCATATTCAATAGCCCGAGACTCTCGTATCACCGCAACTTTAATTTCACCAGGATACTTGAGTTCTTTTTCTATGCGTAGTGCTATCTCGCGGGCGAGATTTACTGCCTCGAGATCGCTGATTTCCTCTGGTCTTACAAAGACCCTAAGCTCCCTTCCAGCTTGCAGTGCATAGGTTTTTTCGACTACAGGGAAGGAGCGAGCTATTCCTTCGAGGTCATCAAGACGTTTGACATATCGCTCTACTGAGTCGCGACGCGCTCCTGGGCGACCTCCTGAAATGGCATCAGCGGTTTGTACGATAATTGATTCGATAGTTTCGTATGGGTATTCCTCGTGATGAGACTGCATTGCTTGGATGATTTGTGGATCAGTATCGAACTTTTGAAGGATTCGGCGGCCAATCTCTACATGAGTGCCCTGAACTTCGTGATCGACTGCCTTGCCGAGGTCATGGAGAAGTGCTCCAGCCTTAGCAACAGCAACGTCAGCTCCAAGTTCTTCAGCGAGCATTCCAGAAATATGCGCCATCTCTATTGAGTGCTGAAGTACATTTTGTCCGTAGCTCGTACGAAAATGAAGGCGACCGAGAATAGTTGAAATACGAGGGTCAAGATTGAATACACCACACTCATATGCTGCACGTTCCCCGGCTTCCTTAATGATTTTGCTAACCTCTTCACTTGCCTTTTCTACCGCTTCCTCGATCTTTGTAGGTTGAATACGCCCATCCTCGATGAGCCCTTCAAGAGCCACGCGTGCTACTTCGCGACGAATAGGGTCAAACGATGAAATAACGATCGAGCCTGGAGTGTCGTCAATAATGAGCTCGACTCCCGATGCGCGCTCAAAAGTCCGTATATTACGGCCTTCTTTTCCAATAATCTTTCCTTTTATCTCATCCGAAGGGATGGATACGGTGGTCGTCATTGTCTCGGCTGCTGTCGATGTGGCAAGACGCTGAATGGAGGTAGCGAGAATGTTTTGTGCAGTGTTCGCCAGGCGTGATGCTCCTTCAGTCTCGAGTTTCTTCATGCGTACCAAAATGTCCTCCTCATAGTTTTTCTCAACACGCTTCAAGAGCTCGTCTCGGGCTTCGTTGGTAGAAAAATGAGCGATGCGCTCTAGTTCGCGTCTTGCCGCAGTCCCTTCCTCGTGGATTTTTTTGTTGATTCTCTCAATCTCTGCAGATTTTTCTTTAATCAATTCAAGTTCTTCATCAATATCAAGCTGGCGCTTATCAAGAAACTCTTCTTTTTTAATGAAACGCTCTTCAGTTTTTTTGAGGCGTTCCTCTATTTCTCGCTCTTCTCTGTGAAGCTCTTTTTCGCGAACCTCAGTTTTTCGGTCAGCTTCTTCGATAATGCTCTGTGCTTCCTCTTTTGCTGAAAGAAGAAGTTCTTTGATCTCAACTTCAACCGATCCGCGTT
>MHUY01000039.1:53732-57633 GCA_001825115.1 Candidatus Yonathbacteria bacterium RIFOXYC2_FULL_47_9
TGTGAAGCCTGCTAGCTCAGAATTTACTAATGTTTATGCCTGAGGCACGAACTTGTTAGTTCGGAGTCTACTGATTCGTGGTTTTCTCCAGATCTGCGGGTGGTTAGCTTGCCAATAAAGTGTCAATTTAAATTACAATGGGTACACTTGCATATTACCGCTGATTGATACAGATGTCGAGGTAAACAAAAAACCCGCCGAAAGGCAGGATTTTTGGAAAAGAATGACTACTTTTCTCTTGCTACCCTCTTGGGTTCTTTGGTTTATAGATTTCATCAACGATACCGTATTTCTTTGCTTCGTCGGCGGACATATAAAAGTCGCGATCGGTATCCTTTTCAATATGTGCAAGAGGTTTTCCTGTATTTTTGGCGAGTATTTTGTTGAGGTTTTCACGTGTTCTCAAGATGTGTTTCGCGGTGATGGCAATATCAGACGCTTGACCCTCGGTGCCACCCCATGGCTGATGGATCATCACTTCAGCATTAGGAAGAACAAAACGCTTGCCTTTTGCTCCTGCAGAAAGAAGTACTGCACCCATAGACGCTGCTATACCAACACAGATAGTCGACACATCAGGCTTGATGTGTTGCATCGTGTCATACATTGCAAGCCCCGCTGACACCGAGCCACCAGGAGAGTTGATATAAAGGTAAATATCCTTTTTAGGGTCTTCGGATTCAAGAAAAAGGAGCTGGGCAATGGCGATATTTGCAACATCGTCATCGATAGCGCCCGTAAGGAAAATGATACGCTCCTTCAAGAGACGTGAATAAATATCGTACGCGCGCTCGCCCGACGAAGACTTTTCAATAACGGTTGGAATTAAATATGACATATGGTGCATCGTACCACACTTTTTAGTATGTGCAAGCATACAAAAAACACCTTTGAGCCTAATGACTCAAAGGTGTTTTTTGTATTGACTACTTCTGTCCCTCCAGAAACTGGAATACTTTTTCGTTGGTGAGCATCATTTCGAGGTGAATGCGGGCGCGAGCAGGGTCAGCGTCCTTGTATTGCTCGAGGATATGATTCACTTCACGGTCGAGGTCTTCTTTGAGCACTTCGAGTTTTTCGGTTTCGGCGATCTTGCCAAGGGCGATTTGTACCTTTGCGCGTTTTTCTGCGTCAGGCGCCCACTCTTTGCGAAGCTCGTCCTCAGTTTTCTTGGTGGTTTCGAGGTAATCTTCAAATTTCATACCCATTTGTGAAACATCGTGACGGAATTGTCCGAGCATACGCTCAAGCTCCCCATCGACGAGCACCTTGGGAAGTTTCACGGTCATGCCGTCCGCAACTTTCTCCATGGTCTGCATACGCTTCTTTTCGCGTGCACGGTTAGTCTTTTCATGTGAAATCGATTCGCGAATCTTTGCTTTGAATTCATCTACGGTAGTGAAAGGGCCAAATTTCTGCGCAAGCTCGAGGGTTAGTTCAGGAATAATTTCCTTTCCTTCATCGTCTTTGGTTGCAAATTGCTTAAGGAGCTCTTTTTCAGCTTGAGAAACCTCTTCATCGTTTGCCTCTGTTGGTTCCGTGGTGGCCATTACTTCCTTAGCGATTGCTTTGTAGTCGGGAAGGGTAATCTCGGGCATTACCTGGAAGGTGAGTTTGAATTCAAAAGGGTTTCCCATAGCAAGCTTGGTGACCGCAACGGCGGGCATTGCTATTGCGTGAACCTTGTGTTTTTTGAGAATCTCGGGGTAAGCACGATCAATAGCAAGGTTTGCCATCTCCTCGAGAATGAGCGCCTCGCCGAACTTTTGAATAAGGGTTGCTTCGGGAATGTGTCCCTTGCGGAAACCAGGAAGAGAAACCTCCTCACCTACTTTTTTAAGGGCAATAGAACGCTCTTTTTCAAAGGTCTCTACGGGGACCTCGCAAAGGATCTCTATCTCGCTTTCCGGAAGCTCTTTTAATGTTGTTTTGATGTCAGTCATAGGGTTCCAGAATACCTTTTTCAAAGGTTTTTAGCAAGATAAGAAAAAGACCCGCATGCCTTCGGCGCGCGGGTCTTTTTCCCTTGAACAGAAACTATTTAAGGAAGAGGAAATAGACACCCCCCGCAACGATGATCATGGCAATAATGAGGATGCCGATGAGTGAGCCCATAGAAGATTCTTCTTGTGGTACTTGGTCCGTTTTCGGTTGGTTGGTTTGTTCATCCATAAGAGTTTGTGTTTAAGTGTGTTAATTTATTGAGTTGTGGTTGCTCCCGTAGTCGTCGTGCCGGTGGTAGAAGTGGTTGGAGTTACCGCAGGGCGTTTGATGCGAATTTTCATTACGGCACGAAGCGCTTTGTCGGTAGCGCGAATCGATACTTCTGCTTCGCGAACCTGAGGAGCGATTGCCTTAACGAGATCTTTTACTTCTGTTGAGGTTGCTGTTGCCGTACTGCCTGTTGCGATGGCCGCCTCAAGCGCCGTGGTTACCGTTGCAACTTTCGCCTTTGCGGTAGTGATCGCGGCGCGTGCAAGAGCAAGTTTTGCCTCTGCTTCTGTTGTGTCGCCACCCTTTGATTTGATGAGAACAAGGCGTTCTGCAATGCGGACCGAGAGTTTGTCCATTGCCTCTACTTGGCGCACAAGGCGTTTAATAGTGTAATTGGCACGCTCGACACCTGCCTTTTTCCTATTCTCGTCGATAACTTTTCTGCTTTCCTCTAGGCGTTTTTGTGATTCAGCGCGTGCTTCGGTAGAAGTTGCTATGCGTATTTCTTTACGCTCGGTCCTCATTTCTTTTTGAACTTCCCGAGTTTCCTTCTTTACTTCCTGGATGTTCTCACGAACATCTTTACGTTCCTCACGCACATTTTCACGAATCTCCTTGCGTTCCTCGCGTATTTCCTCGCGAAACTGTGGAGGCATTGGGCGGGGCGCAGAGGTGGTTGTTGTGGTTCCATCCGTCGATGTTGTACCAGCCTCTTGCGCAAACGCTACGCCTGATATTGCAAGCGCTGCAACAGCAAGACTTGAAAGAATTGATTTCTTCATAATATTATTAGGTTTCATGGTTAAGTTGCTTGTAACTACTCCTCTCGGGGTTTCCCCCGCGGTATGCCTATAAGTATACACTAAGAAGTTTATAAAAGCACAAGAGTATAATACAAAAGCGGCACGCCTTTTTAAGGCGTGCCGCTTTTGTATTATTAAGTAATTCTAAGGTAATTACTTTCCGAATTTCTCGTTATAGAGTTCAATACTGCGAGTGATTGCTAGGCGAGCTGCTTCAGCACCCTCAAACCCAGACACTTCAACCTCTTTTTTCTGGATTTTTTTGTAGGTCAAAAAGAAGTGCTCCATTTCTTTGAGGGTGTGCTTGTTGATGTCCTTCAAGTCCAACACTTCTGACCAACGTGGGTCGCCAACCGGTACCGCAATAATTTTTTCATCCGCCTCTCCTCCATCTACCATGTGCATTATGGCAACAGGGCGTGCTGCTACCAGGATACCAGGAACAAGAGGGTAGGTAGTGAGAAGCACAACATCGAGTGCATCATTGTCGTCCCAAAGTGTCTGCGGTACAAAACCGTAGTCAAAAGGGTAGTCCTGTGCGGTGTGAAGGGTACGATCAAGTGCGATAAGCCCAGTCTCTTTGTCTATCTCGTACTTGTTTTTAGATCCTTTGTTGATCTCAACAATAACATTGATCTCTTCGGGAACATTTTTCCCCATCGAAACATCGTGCCAAAGGTTCATCATAGTTTTTAGTCTTAAAGTTAAAGGTCTATTCTGTGGTTGCTTCTGGCTCTGCTGCAGGAGTTTCTGTTGAAAGTACCTCTGCTACAGCCTCAGCAAGGGGTGCTTTTTCAAGCGAAACCTCACCGTTTTCCGTTGCCTCAGCAACTACTTCACCTGCGCCGGAAACAATGTCGAGTTTCCATCCAGTAAGCTTTGCC
>MHUY01000039.1:57680-58266 GCA_001825115.1 Candidatus Yonathbacteria bacterium RIFOXYC2_FULL_47_9
AATCCTCGGACCACATGATGAGGTCAATCTTTTCTCCGCCGAGCTCGCTCATCACCGTTGAAACACGAACGCCGCGTTGACCCACACATGAGCCAATTGGGTCGATATGATCGTCAGTAGAAGCTACTGCTACTTTTGCGCGTGAACCTGCTTCGCGTGAAACCGCTTTGATCTGTACGGTACCAGCCGCCACTTCAGGAGCTTCTTGCGCAAAGAGTTTCTCGATCATCTTTGGGTGTGCGCGAGAGAGGCGTACGTCGATACCGCGTGGTGTTTCCTCTACTTTATAGAGGAAAGCACGAATGCGCTCGCCTTGCTTGTAGCGCTCACCGGGAATCTGGTCTTCGTAAGCAAGCATTCCGGTCGTTTTGCCGAGGTCGACAAAGATGTTACCACGCTCCATGCGCTGTACGGTACCCTGAACGATGTCTCCTTGCTTGGTTCCGTATTCACCAATGATAGAAACCTTTTCTGCTTCACGAATACGCTGAATAATTACCTGCTTTGCAGTCTGTGCGGCAATACGGCCATAGTCATCACGAGCTTCGAGAGGAAAGATTATCTCATCACCCTCTTCTGCGTCGCG
>MHUY01000039.1:58290-70693 GCA_001825115.1 Candidatus Yonathbacteria bacterium RIFOXYC2_FULL_47_9
GAGAATGTCATGCTCGGGACTAAAGTGGCGAAGAGAAATCTGCTCCTCTTCAGGTAGGTCCTCATTCATTTTTGCCTCTTTTTCCCCTGCTTCATCGTCGGTATCCTCGGGCATACGAACCGATGCTTCGGCAACAACGATTTTTACCTGTACAAATTCCGTCTTTCCTGAGTTGGTGTCAAAGTGAGCGCGGACAATCTGGCCTTTCTTGCCGTAATCCTTTTTGTAGGCAGCCGCAAGCGCCTGTTCTATGGCCTCGATGATCTTTTCACGAGGAATACCGCGCTCTACTTCAAGCTGTTCTAGTGCCGACCCCATGGTTTTTAAGTCCAACATGATTGTTTTTTGGTGAATTTTTAACAAAAATTGCCCGTTTTCGAGACGGACATTACTTTCTTATTATAGCAAAAGAAGAGACAAAGTGTCAAATTCTCACATTATGTGAAATCTGGGGATAAAAAAACTAGGCAAAACCACACAGTGTTGTATAATAGATTCATAATCATATAACCATAAAATATTATGACCGATGTACAATTCAATCTTGAGGACAAAGAGTTCAGTACCCCTGCTTATAGTGCTACTACCAAAAAATCAAAGATGATCGAGTTGGTTATGAAAACCGGTTTTGTTAAAGACGAAACACAGGCAAACTACGTACTCCTCGGGATGTCAATCCTCTTCTTTGTTGCAACGGTCATTGTATATCTAGACATGTCGGGTACTGGTACTGGTACTTCTGGTGGCGTAACCTACCTCGAGGACATTCCAGTAGAAGAGCGCGCAATGATTCCTGCAGAGATCTTGAATCAATTGCCTTCACGCAACAAGTAACCACTATGGTCTTTTCACAATCCCGCGGCTTCACCCTCATAGAACTCCTTGTCGTCATCTCGATCATCGGACTCCTATCGTCCGTGGTACTGTCGTCGGTGAATACAGCGAGAAAAAAGGCAGCTGACAGTAAGCATATCCAGGCGCTCAACCAGCTCAAGCGTGCAATGGAGCTGTATTATGATAATAATGGTGGTTTATACCCACCCCTCCCTGTAGCTAACGGGTTTGCGAATAATTGTTGGGATTGCACAGGAGGTTTCCCCGTTGCCTTTGATGCCGGTAGACTTGCTGCTCTAGCTCCCTATCTTTCCGAGAGACCACAAGTAACACCTACCGCAGCTAATATATGGACTGGTGGTAGTGGATATTACTACAAAGTATCAACAGACCAAAAAGACTATAAAATTACCCTAGCTCACAGAAATATTAGCAATACGAACAACATCCCTGTTCCAATGAGAGATACAGCGTTTGCTAGTGGATATACATATGCAGCCATATATTCCTCTGATGCGGCGAAGGGTTGGGATTGGACATTAGCACCGTAGTAATAGAAGTAGTTATATGAAAAAAACACAAAAACGCGGCTTTACCCTCATAGAGCTCCTTGTTGTCATCTCGATCATTGGACTCCTGTCGAGTGTGGTACTGTCGTCGGTGAATACGGCACGCGCAAGAGCAGAGAACACCCAAAGGAATCAGATTGCCGAAGAGTACCGCAAGGCACTCATGTTGTCGTATGATGCGAATGGGGGGTATCCATACCCGTCGGCTGGCGCAGGCTTTACGCAGTACTGCCTCGGTGATTTTGGCACCCTGGGAAACTACGCTGAGGCGAATGTTTGCGGTAATATGCCTGTAGCTACAGGTATCAATCCTAATTCAGAAAATTCAGACGTGCTCGTGGGTCCAACAGGAACTACGGGTGTTAAGCAATTCCTCGCGTCTCTCCCCGTAATGAAACCTACGCCGTGGGACAATGGACCCTCTTACATATACAAGGGGCCTATGTATGTATGCACCGCAGGTGTGGGTAGATGTACTGATGCCATATTAAGATGGCGCCTTCAGGGGGCGAATAAAACTTGCATCAAAGGGGTGGATCCGGCCACTATTGGGAATAGCACTCTTTGTACGCTCTATCTGGATTAAAACGGAGAAAAGGATTCAATAAAAATATAACCATATGACAAAACAAACATCCCGCGGCTTCACCCTCATCGAACTCCTTGTCGTCATCTCGATCATTGGACTCCTGTCGAGTGTGGTGATGTCGTCAGTGAATACGGCACGAAAAAGGGCAGATGATACCCAAAGGAATCAGATTGCCGAAGAGTATCGCAAAGCGATCATGCTTTCCTATGATACAGACGGCGGTTATCCTTTCCCAGGAACGACAGGTACTGTGTATTGTCTTGGCGACTATGCTCCTACGGGAGTAGGGAATTACAGTACCCTCGATGTCTGTGGCGGCTCACTTACGGGTACTTATGGGGTTGATGAAGACCCAACCCTAGAAGCTGCTGTTGCTCGGTTTGTACCCTCTTTGCCCGTAATGAAAACTATCGCCTTCACACTTTCTGGTAACTCCTATACGTATAAGGCGCCTATTTATATGTGTACTGCAGACGATGGGGTTAAATGCACAAGCGCGTTTATAAGGTGGCGTATAGGGCAGCCCAACCACAAGTGTATTAAGGGCGCAACCCTAAATCACCTCAGTCCAGATAGCACTCTTTGTACTCTTTATTTGGATTAATAAAATAGTTTTCACATGCGGCTAGCGCGCGGGGTATATTTTTTGTATCAAACCAAAGGCCTATACAAAACCCCGCAGCCTTGTATAATAGATTCATAATCATATAACCATAAAAATATTATGACCGATGTACAATTTAATCTTGAGGACAAAGAGTTCAGTACCCCTGCTTACAGTGCTACCACCAAAAAATCAAAGATGATTGAGTTGGTTATGAAAACCGGCTTCGTCAAAGACGAAACACAAGCAAACTACGTACTCCTCGGTCTCTCGATCCTCTTCTTTGTTGCAACGGTCATTGTGTATCTAAATATGTCTGGCACCGGTACTTCTAGCGGCGTAACCTATCTCGAGGACATTCCAGAAGAAGAACGCGCAATGATTCCTGCAGAGATCTTAAACCAGCTCCCTTCACGCAATAAATAGTCATTATGTTGCTTTCACAAAAACGCGGCTTTACCCTCATAGAACTCCTGGTCGTCATCTCGATCATAGGACTCCTCTCGAGTGTGGTGATGTCGTCAGTGAATACGGCACGAAAAAAGGCAGACAATACCCAGAGAAATCAGATTGCCGAGGAATATCGCAAAGCGCTCATGTTGTCGTATGATGCGAATGGGGGGTATCCATACCCATCGGCTGGCGCCGACGGTATGCAATACTGTCTTGGTGATTTTGCCACCTTGGGAAACTACACCGAGGCGACTGTTTGCGGTAATATGTCTGTAGCTACTAGTGTCAACCCTAATTCAGAAGATTCAGATGTACTTGTGGGGCCCACCGGAACTACGGGCGTTAAGCAATTCCTCGCGTCTCTCCCCGTAATGAAACCTACGCCGTGGGCATTTAGCGGAAACTCCTATCTATACAAAGGCCCTATGTATATATGTACCGCAGGTGTGGGCAGATGTACTAATGCCACGTTAAGGTGGCGCCTTGAAGGGTCTAGTACCTGCATTAAAGGGGCACTGAAGAGTAATCCTGGGGATAGTACTTTCTGCCAACTCTATCTGGATTAAAACGGAGAAAAGGAATCAATAAAAATATAACCATATGACAAAACAAACAAAACGCGGTTTCACCCTCATAGAACTCCTTGTCGTCATCTCGATCATCGGGCTCCTCTCGAGTGTGGTGTTGTCGTCAGTGAATACGGCACGAAAAAGGGCGGCTGACAGCAAGCATATACAAGCTCTCGGTCAGCTCAAGCGTGCAATGGAGTTGTATTACGATAATAATGGTGGTATATACCCACCTGCTCCCGTGGCTAACTTCTGGAATATTAATTGCTGGGATTGTCCAGCGGGCTCCCTTGCTACTTATGATGCAGGGAGGCTTGCTGCACTTGCACCATACCTGTCTCAGAGGCCACAAGGAGTGTCTCCAGCATTGGGGGGTTGGGGTGGCTACTACTATAAGGTATCGGCAGATGGAAAAAATTACAAAATCTCCTTAGGGAGCAATAGCATTAATAGCACTGCTAATATACCGATTTCTATGAGAGATACAGTGTTCGTTTTTGGTGGGGGCACCCATGCGTCTATATATACCGAAGCGGCAAAAAATTGGGTTTGGTGGAATTAGTACATAAAGCGAGAGAAAACCAGTCTCTCCTTGCGGTTGCCCTCGCTTGGCGGTATAATAAGAATATTATAAGGATTTATAAATTTAACCACCATGTCTGACACCACACCTGAATGCGAGAATACTGACCAGAAAAACCTGGTGTCCTGTGCTGACAATATTGTTCGTTACACAATATGCACCCCTGTTGACCCTGATGAGGCGGTACGCTTGAGTACGGTCGGGAAAAAACACCTTGATGACGGGGAGGCTTCGTTTGTGCTTATTGACCTCCATCAATCCACTGAGTTTTCCTCAGCAGCTCGAAAGATCTGGGTGGACTTCCTTCAGAACGAAAAGATAAAAAAGACAGCATTCTTTGGTGGCAATGTATTCGTGAAGACGCTTGCTACTTTCGTGATTGCGGCCACGGGGAAAAAGGATATCAAGTTTTTTAACACCGAAGAAGAAGCCCTCGCTTGGTTCAAGGAATAAAGAACGAAGCGTTTAGATGGTATGCAAACACGCATTTATTAAGAATTTTCAATAACAATAAAGAAAAGATTATGAAACAACTTAAACTTACTTGTAGAGAGATTGGTGTTGATTGTGACGTAGAGTTTTTGGGGATAACTACTGAAGAAATAATGCAAAAGGCAGCAGCACACGCTTCAAGCGAGCACAACCTTCCGATGATCCCACCAAATATTTATGAAAAGTGCGTTAAAGCAATTAAAGAGATCGAAGAATAATCGTTTTTAGGTAATCACCACCATACCCACCGTACTATTATGGATAGTTTAAAAGAATTTGGCCCTCTATTTTCCTTTATTGCTGAAGGGCTTGTTCTTTTTAATGAAAAAGGAATAGTCACCTTGGCGAACCCCCATGCAAACCTCCTTTTAGACTACACGGGAGGGGAGATGATTGGGAAACATATCGATGAAGCTTTTGATATTTATCTTGATGAAACGTTAGTGATTCAAGAGAATAAAATCACGCACGAAGTTTTTGGGATCGGAAAACCATTTACTGTCCCTCCGGGACGTACGATGTATTTTCAGTCAAAAAGTGGTAGGAAGTTTCCTGTCTTTGCTTCAGCAAAAACACTAGCTATAGAGGGAGTTCCACAGGGCGCGCTCATCTTTAGGGACATTACTAGTGAAAAAGCACTTGAGAGCTACAAAAAAAATACTGCTGAAATCTTATCACGCCTGACACCAGTACTGCAAAAGACCGCAACGGGGGACTTTTCTGTCGGCATTACTGTTCCTGAAAAAGAAGACGAATTCACTGAACTCATGGTGGGACTTTCGCTGATGATGGAAGACTTGAAGGAGATTGAACGCACGCGTCAAAAGGCAGAACAAGAAAAGATCACCGCAGTCGAAGAAAAAAGAAAGCTCACCGAAGATTACTCCAAGCAACTCGAAAAGAAAGTTGAAGAAAAAACAGGTGAGCTCAATCAGGCCAAAGTGCATATTGAGACGGTAATCGAAAACCTCACGAGTGGCCTCATTGAGTATGATAGTGACTTTACGATCATGCGCATTAACTATGCTGCCGAAGAGATGCTTGGTCTTGCGCGCGGTAGTGTTGTGGGGAAAAAGATAAAGCCTGAAGACACAACCAAGAGCGAGTACGAATCTCTCGCAAGGGTTTCATACCCAGGGCTTGTCCCTGGCGTACGCAAGCTCTCCAAGACGGTTTCAGGCCTCAATGCGGCTGATGTGCATGAGATCTTGGTTCGTCGTCCAGTTGAAAAAGAACTCCAGGTAATCACGGCACCTATCATTAGCCCACAGACTGGCGAGATGCACGGCTTCATCAAGGTGATTCGTGATATTACTCGCGAAAAGATGATTTCTAAGAGTAAGAGTGAGTTTATTTCTATTGCGGCGCACCAGCTCCGCACACCGCTTTCGGCGGTCAAGTGGGCAATGAAACTCGTTATTGATGGCGACATGGGCCCACTCAATCCCGAGCAAATTCAGTTCCTCATGCGTGGCTATGACACTAATCAAAAAATGATTGGCCTCGTGAACGACCTCTTGAATGTGGCACGTATCGAGGATGGGCGTTTTGGTTACGAATTCAAGGAGGCAAATATAATGGATGTGGTCAACGCGATTATCAACAGTTCAAAACTCGCCTCAAGGGAGCGTGGCGTTGAAGTAGAGCTTCACAATAATGCAGTGGATCTCAAGCCGTTTGTATTTGATGCAGAAAAGATGTCTCTCGCAATACAGAACCTCTTGGATAACGCACTCAAATACACCAATGCAGGAGGCAAGGTTACTCTCGAATTACTTGTCGAAGGTGATTATCTCAAAATGAAAGTAATTGATAACGGTGTTGGAGTCCCTACAAATCAGCTTAACCGCCTTTTTTCAAAGTTCTTCCGCGCTGAAAACGTAATTCACTTACAGACATCTGGTTCGGGGCTCGGGCTCTTTATTGTAAAGAATATTATCACGCGTCACGGCGGAGATATTACGGTTACTTCAGAAGAAGGCAAGGGTACAACCTTTACCTTCGTTATTCCAATTAAAGAAGAGCTTATTCCAAAGGAAGAAAAGCTGACGTACTACTAGAGTACTGCTTTTGTGCGCATAATCGTTTATTATATATAAGAAATATGGAAAAGAAAAAAATACTCGTTGCTGAAGATGATAATGTGCTCCGCGATGTGCTTTTGCAAAAGCTCATTAAAAACGGATATGATGCAATGGGCGCAGAAGATGGTATGGTTGCCATGGAAAAGCTTGCAGAATACAAACCTGACCTGCTCCTTCTGGATATTTTGATGCCTAAAAAAGATGGTCTTGAGGTTTTAGAGGAAATGCATAGCGACGAGACATTAAAAAAGATCCCCGTAATCATCATTTCGAATTCTGGTCAGCCGGTGGAGATTGTTCGTGCGCGCGAGTTGGGTGCGCGTGCATTTCTTATTAAAGCAGTCTTTGAGCCAAGCGAAGTGCTCGAAAAAGTAGAAAGAGTGTTGTCTGGCGAGAGTTTAGCCGATGAATTTGAGGGTGTTAAAACCTTTATTTCGACCCCTACCGATCAATTGACGGGCTAAATATTGCCCTAAAATTCGCGGTGCTTGACAATAACTCCTTATATGCTATACTATATAAGGAGTTATTGTTCATTTGAAATGTAAGGAGATTTGTTGTGAAAACGAGGTTTAATGTCTTGTCGCTGGTATATATTACTTTTTTTGGTTTCCTCTGCGGATACATCGTTCCGGTCATAGGCAATAGCAAAATCGCACACGTTCGTGCAAAAGAGGTGATACATATTAACGAAACTGCGGTAAGTGAGGGGGTCGTAAAACATACCACTCAGAACCGGAGGGTTAAAAGGGTCTCACACGGAGTTGCATCATGGTACGGCGAGTATTTTGACGGAAGGCCTATGGCGAACGGGAAACTGTTTGATATGGAAAAGGTGAGCGTTGCCCACCGAAGCCTGCCGTTGGGGACAAAAGTCCGTGTGACAAATACCGACAATGGTAAGTATGTTGTTGCTTTTGTTACCGACCGCGGTCCGTACACCAAAAAGAACGGAAGATATTCTCGTGATATCGACCTTTCGAAAAAGGCAGCGCAAAACCTTGATGCGGTCAAAGAAGGGCTTATCCCCGTTCGCATTGAAGTATTCATGTAATTTTTTACTTAAACGGCTATGTTTTCATAGCCGTTTTCTTTTTGGTCGGCGTAAAGCCCTAACGTAAAGGAGAAGCTGAAATGCGACGGAAGGTATTGCAAAATATGAATATTTGTGGTATGCTTTTTGTAGTAATAAATAAGTAACACCCGAGAGTATTTTGTTCTGTAATTTCTTCAAGGAGAGTAGGGTATGAAAAAGATGGAAATTGGTATTGTGACGACACACATGACGCATTCGCCCATAATTGTCGATGGCAAGGTGTCGTTAGTAAAGGATCTTCCTGAAGCGCTTCGTGTAAGGACGACGGATTTGCTGAAAACACTGGAGTGCTTTGGGGTCACCGCAGTTTTTCTTGAAACCACGGGGGATGGCAATGGCATTCTTTTGGTGAAAAAGGACGGCAAGAAACACACACCAGACATTATTTCCCACAAGGATGCCCAATCTTCTTTTGAAGAAACAGTATCCCTCCTTGCGCGGCACTTCGGCGGTTTTTTTGAGTCAAAAGAAATTGCCCCAATGATCAAGGTTGAGCTCCTTGAATTGTTGAGCAGTGTGGAGATCACGTCTCCTCATACGCTTCATTAAATAAACAAGTATTAGCTTACAGCAGCAAGAGTCGTCTTGCTGCTGTTTTTATTGTCTAGGTAAGTTATTGCCCCGAATGAAAAGTAAATATAAATTCTTTATAGTACTGCCATAAGGAATTTATATTTGTTATACTGTAGGCAAGACTATGACCGTTAACAATCAACAACTCAAGGACTTCATCGTTGACTCGGGTCTCGTGACGCGTACTGAACTTGAGGGTGCTGAGAAACGCGCCATAGAAAAGAAACAATACCTTGGCGACATCCTTGTCTCTGATGGAAAGCTGTCTGAGGATGACCTGCGTCGTACCGAGGCGTATATTCTAGGTATTCCATTTGTAGGACTCAAGGGTCAAAAGATCGACTTTGAAGTTCTTTCACTTATTCCTGAACCCATCGCACGCAAGCACAATATCGTCGCTTTCAAAAAAACACCAACTTCGCTTGAGGTGGCAATGCTTGATACTGATGACCTTGCGGCTATTGAATTCGTAAAAAAGAAAGTAGGACTCAGGATCCTTCCGCGTCTTACTGACAAGGAGTCCATGAAAGGGGTGCTTTTGCAGTATCAAAAAAGTCTCAAAGCAGAGTTCGGGGACATCATTGAAAAGGAGGCGACAGCGCTCAAAATGGTTACTGAGGGTGAAGAAACTCAGAGTGAAGAGGATCTCAAAAAACTCGCTGAAGACTTGCCGGTGGTCAAGATTGTAGATACGCTTCTTAACCACGCTATTATTCAAGGTGCATCAGATATTCATATTGAGCCAATGGATACGCAGGTGGTAATCAGGTATCGCATTGATGGCTTGCTTCACGACGCAATGGTTTTACCAAAGACCGCCGCACCGGGTATTGTGGCGCGTATCAAAGTCCTCGCAAATCTGAAGCTTGATGAAAAACGCTTACCGCAAGACGGTCGTTTCAAGATTGAGTCGGCAGGAGAAAAGGTTGCCTTTCGTGTTTCTACGCTCCCTGTTTACTACGGTGAGAAAACCGTTATGCGCCTTCTTCGTGAATCGGTGTCAGGGTTTACACTTGAAGGGCTTGGGTTCCATGGTATTGGTCTTGAGCGTATTTATGCTGCTACGAAACAGCGTGTGGGTATGATTCTTACGACTGGTCCGACTGGGTCCGGTAAGTCGACAACCCTTTATACCATTCTTGATATTTTGAATGAGCCAGATGTAAACATTTCGACAATTGAGGATCCGATCGAGTATCAGATGGCGCGCGTAAACCAGACACAGGTGAAATCTGAAATTGGCCTTACATTTGCGAGTGGGTTACGCTCTCTTGTGCGTCAGGATCCGGACATCATCATGGTTGGTGAAATCCGTGACAACGAAACAGCGTCGCTTGCGGTCAACGCCGCACTGACAGGACACCTCGTGCTTTCTACTCTGCACACCAACTCTGCTGCAGCAACCATGCCGCGCCTCCTTGATATGGACATCGAGCCGTTCCTCATTGTTTCGACCGTCAATGTCATTATTGGTCAGCGTCTCGTACGCCGTCTTTGTGGGGTGAAAGAAAAATATTTCCTGGATGCTGCCGGCATCGAGGCACTTAAAAAGTCGGTTGATCTCGACCGTGTGATGAAGGTTCTAAAAGAAGAAAATATTGTAGCCCCAGAGGCAACATGGGCTGAGGTCCCATTTTATCGCCCTCAAAAGTCTGATGAATGTGAGGACGGGTACAAGGGGCGTGTCGGAATTCACGAGATTCTCAAAATGTCGCCCGCGATTCGCGATATGATTATCAAGGGTGCAACGCCTGTCGAAATCGAAGTGCAAGCTAAAAAAGAGGGGATGACCACGATGCTCGAAGACGGTATCATGAAAGCAACGCAAGGGATAACAACGATTGAGGATGTGTTGCGTGTGGTGTCAGAGTAGAGTCCGCTCGTCATTTCATTCCCTGATGCACGCATAATTTTTTGCTAAAAATTTGCTCCGCTCGGCTCTCATTCAGCAGAATGACCACTGGGTCCACGCTGCGCAAGGCATCAGGGAATGAAATAACTCGCTCCAAGGTAGATGCAATACGAAAGATATAAACAAAAAATTGTTGTATACTGATAAAGACAATGCCGAAATTTAAATACAAAGTACGAAGCTCTAGTGGGGAAGAGACTGAGGGCGAGGTAAATGCCCTTGATCGTTTTGCGGTTGCTGCAGATTTGCGAGGCACTGGTAATATCATCCTCTCTATTGAGGAGGCACAAAGTTTTTCTGTGCCCGGACTCGCTTTTCTGAACAGTCTTCTTGGTCGTGTAAAATTACGCGACCTCATTATTTTTTCTCACAACTTGAGTACGATGATGACGGCAGGGCTCTCGCTTTCGCGCGCACTCTCTATTCTCGAGCGGCAGACAAAAAATGCCACCTTTAAAGCAACCATTAAAACCCTGATAGAGGACATCAGTCACGGCAATACGTTTTCGGGAAGTATGGAAAAATTTCCTAAAGTTTTTTCTCCTGTTTTTATATCAATGGTGCGCGCGGGCGAAGAGTCAGGAGGGCTTTCGCAATCACTCTTGGTCGTTGGAGATCAGCTTGAAAAAAGTTACGTGCTCAAGAAAAAAATAAAGGGTGCGATGATCTACCCTGCGGTCGTTATTTCCGTACTGGGGATTATTGGTGTTTTGATGTTCATCTATGTAGTGCCAACCCTCGCCGCTACATTTAAAGACCTTAATGTTGAGCTCCCTACGAGCACCAAGGTTATTATGTGGATCAGTGATACTCTTGCAAACCACTTCCTCCTTGGTTTAATGGGCTTTATTGCTGTTGTGGCTGGTATCTGGGGGATATTGCGTACTAAACAGGGACACCGTGCATTTGAGTCTTCGCTCTTCTATATCCCTGTTGTTGGAGGACTTGTGCGACAATCAAACGCGGCACGCACGACACGCACACTCTCATCCCTCCTTTCTTCGGGGGTAGACATGGTTGAGGCTATCACTATTACTAAAGATGTCCTCCAAAACTCTTATTACAAAGAAGTAATGGACATAGCTGCTGACCGTGTGCAAAAAGGTATCCCCCTCTCGTCTGTTTTTAAAGAAAAAGAAAAAATCTACCCGCTTCTTGTGGGTGAGATGATCGAAGTGGGGGAGGAGACGGGCAAGCTTTCAGAGATGCTTCTTAATGTTGCCATCTTTTTTGAAGATGAGGTTGATTCAGCGACAAAAAATATGTCGACTATTATTGAGCCACTCCTCATGGTTGTTATTGGTGCCTCGGTTGGGTTCTTCGCAATATCTATGATCTCACCAATGTATTCAGTGATGAGTGGAATTTAAAGATGAAAAACTGCGCACCAGAAAATAAAGGATTTACCCGCCAAAATTTTTTGAAAAAAAACTTAGGCGGGTTTACCGCACTCGAACTTTTGATCGTAGTGTCCATTATGGGGCTTTTGATTGCGATTATCCTTTCTCCGTTTGCCGCATTTCGTAATAGCAAAATGTTAGATACTGCCTCTGAGGAGACACTCACTCTTCTTTCAGAGGCTCGCGGAAACACACTTTCTGCAAAGGCCGGATATCAGTATGGCGTACATTTTGAAACATCACAGGTTGTGCTCTATCGTGGGGCTACGTACTCAAGTACTGATGTGAATAATAAAGTAGTAGTGCTCGATAGTGCACTCGAAGTAGTATCGATCTCTCTCTCGGGGGGAGGTAGCGATGTACTCTTTGATAAATTGACGGGTAAAACAGTGCAAAGCGGTTCAATTATAATTCGGGTAAAGAATGATACTACAAAAACGCGCACCATCACCATCGTAGGCACGGGGATAGCCAGTGCTTCTTGATGTCGCCCGGGGGATATGGTGTATAATATAATTACCTTATGAAACGCGGATTTGGGCTCATTGAGATTGTAATAGGAGGCGCTGTTTTAGCGACTTCTCTTATGGGTATCTCCTCATACTATCAGCAATCACTCCGCGTAAGTCGTTCGACCGCGCAGCT
>MHUY01000039.1:70810-88932 GCA_001825115.1 Candidatus Yonathbacteria bacterium RIFOXYC2_FULL_47_9
GGGGGTGCTATCGATACGGGTACCCGCAAGGTTACGACAACCGTAAGCTGGTGGGACCGTACGGCTACCAGCACCCGCACTATCGAGACTTACCTCGTTAATATTTTTTAATATGCCATCACTTTCCTCAATACGTTCAAGAGGGTTCACGCTTGTAGAGATGATTGTTTATTCAGCAATCTTAGGTGTCGTTGCTGTTTTGGCGACCAATGCCACCCTCGCGATGACGCGAGCATTTACTGACTTGCGCATATCTCGTGACCTCAATAGTTCTGCCACAGCGCTTTTTGAACGTATCACCCGTGATGTTCGTGGTGCGTATGATGTCGATGCAGCACAGAGCACCTTTGATACAAATCCGGGGCGATTGATGCTTAGCACCAAGGACTCTGCTGGCACAAGCACCACTATCGAGTTCTATGTCACGGGCAATCGAGTCAATATCCGTGAGGGCGGTGCAGATCAGGGGTCAATAATGACCACGAGTACTAGTGTATCTAGTTTTATTGTGAGACAGTTATCAAATACCAACACGAAAGCGATCAAGGTCGAAGCGATAATATCCGCAACACGGGGAGGCATTACCAAGACGCGTAATTTTTATACCACGGTAGTTTTGCGTGGTACCTATTAGACATATGAACTTCATACATAACCCTCAATCGGTAAAAAGCTCAAATAGAAAGAGTAATCGTGGTGCGGCGCTAACTCTTACCGTACTCCTTTTTCTCTTCATCTCTCTTGCGGTCGTTCTTGGGTCCGCGTCTCCTGTGTTGCGCGATCTTAAAAACGCACAAGCACTTATTAAGTCAAAAAGTTCATACTATACCTCAGAGGCAGGCACTGAAGATGCGTTTTACCGAATTAAAAAAGGGAAACAGCTTTCAAACCCCGAAGTACTCTCCCTTAATAGTGGTACCGTATCCGTTGCTACTACCGATGTGAGTGGTACAGAAAAGGATATTATTGCATCGGGTGATGTAGGAACGAATGATCGTAATGTGAAGCTAACGATTCTTGCCGGCGTAGGTGCAGATTTTGCGTATGGCGCACAGGTGGGTGATGGAGGGCTTGTGATGGGGAACAATGCAAAAATAAAAGGAACGGGGGGTGCGGTGGGGAATGTTTTTAGTAACGGCCCTATTACGGGGGCAAGCGGGGCAACGATCACAGGTGACACTACGGTGGCAACGAGTTTAAACGAAGACGTGCAGGCTCGTTCAGTTGTTTGCAATGCTGACCAGCTGGTAGGTAAGACTAGTCCGCAGATTGATTTTGGGCAGAGCTTTGTGCCGTCTGATACATTGCCGCTCTCTCGTGTGAGCTTGTACGTAAAGAAAGTTGGCTCGCCATCAAGTCCTTCGGTTAAGATTACTCAAGATAATGCTGGTTCACCTAAAACGACATCCGTTGCGAGCGCAACGCTTCTCTCGGGTAATGTGACCACGAGTTATGGATGGATAGATGTTTCGTTTGCTACCCCCGTAAACTTAGTCGCAGGAGACACCTACTGGATAGTTATTGATGCGGGCACAAATGCAAGTAATTATTTTGTATGGTGCAGTGACAGTAATAATGGACTGGGGAATGGTGTAGGAAAATACAAGAGCAGTTGGTCAACAAGTGGTTCGTGGACGCAGATTACCGGCGACCTAGCGTTCAAGACATATCTAGGGAGTGGTACAGGTACTATCACTCAAGTAGCAGTAAGTGGTAATGCAAAAGCGAACACAATCAACAGTAGTACGATTGGCGGCACAGCGTACTGCCAGACAGGTTCAGGTAACAATAAAACCTGCGACACTTCTCAGGCAGACCCATCGCCTATGAATATGCCTCTTTCGGATGCAAATATTGAACAATGGAGAACCGACGCTACTGCTGGGGGCACTATTACCGGTAACTGTGGCGACTCAGGAGTGGCTGGTTGCGTTATTTCTTCTAGTGGAACGCTTTCCTTGGGGCCAAAAAAGATTACAGGAAATTTAACCGTTACCAACGGTCGTACATTAAAATTGACGGGTGTTATTTATGTAGTGGGGAATATTTCAATCTCAAACAATGGAACGGTGCGGTGCGACACCTCATTTGGAGCGGACAGCTGTGTTATCATTGCAGATGGTTGGATTGATGCGGGGAATAATGCAAATTTTTTAGGATCAGGAACGGCAGGAAGTTATATTTTGAGTGTCTCAACGATCGAGGGATGTAATGGCGGGACACAGACCGCTGGTTGTGCTTCGGGAAATTCGGGAGCAAATCTTGCTAATAATCTGACGGGGGCAGTGTTCTACACATCAAAGTCTATGATTAATATGGCAAATAACGCAGAGCTTAAGGCTGTGGTTGGGTACAAGTTGAATCTTTCAAATAATACCGAGATTGAATACGAACAAGGGGTTGCCGACGCAAATTTCTCTTCGGGGCCAGGTGGTGGCTGGAACGTGAAGAGCTGGAAAGAAGTGCAGTAGCACAAAAAAGCAGGGAGTTCCCTGCTTTTTTGTGCTACGCAGTCCCGTGCTATAATGGGTGAATGAAAAAGATCATTATCGGGAACTGGAAAATGTATCCAACGAGTGTTAAGGACGCGCAGGAAAAGTTTAAGGGAATCAAGAAGGTCGCGAGTACGCTTCGTAATGTGCAGACCGTAGTATGTCCTCCGTTTGTGTACACGAGCGATCTCAAAAGATTGGTGACAGGGCATCGCTGTGTTGTGGGCGCGCAAAATGCATGGTTTGAAAATGAGGGCGCCTTTACGGGCGAGGTCTCACCCGCAATGCTCGCATCACTCAAGCTTACCTATGTTATCCTTGGACATTCCGAGCGACGTGCTCTTGGTGAAACTGACGAACTTGTGAATAAAAAGGTTGTCGCTGCCGTAAAAGCGGGACTTACGGTGGTGTTGTGTGTTGGTGAAACCGAGCGTGATCCTGATGGGGAATATTTGAAGCATATTGCTATGCAAGTAAAAATTGCACTCAAGGGTGTCACCAAAAAAGACCTTGCGCATATTGTGATTGCTTATGAGCCAATCTGGGCAATTGGTAAACATGCACTTCGTGCCGCATCAACCGATGATGCACTGGAGGTAGCTATTCTCATTAAAAAAACATTGATGGAACTCTATAGCAAAGAGGGGGGTATTATACCCATTCTTTACGGCGGATCTGTTGATGCAAAAAATGCATGGGAATTTTTGACGAAGTCGCACGTAGATGGACTTCTTGTTGGGCGTGCAAGTCTCGACCCTAAAATATTCGGAGAGATATTAAAGAATGCTGACAGTATTAAATAATAATCATGAAACAAGCAATCCTCCCTACGATAAAAGACATAAAAGACCTAAAAGGCAAGCGCGTCATACTTCGCCTTGATTTTAACGTACCTATTAAGAACGGCAAGATCATTGAAACGATGCGTATCGATCGCGTTATCCCCACGATTGAATATCTCCGAAAAAAGAAGGCAAGGATTGTCATCCTTTCACACATCGGTAAAGATGCGTCATCATCACTCAAGCCCGTAGTGCGCTATTTGAATAAAACGATGAATGTGGGGTTTGTTCCTGATTTTCGCACAGACGCTGCACGCAAGGTGGCAGACAGTTTGCCAGAAGGTGGAGTGGTTGTTTTTGAAAACTTGCGTCTCGATGACCGCGAGACGGAAAATGATCCCGAGTTTTCAAAATATCTTGCATCGTTTGGCGACATATATGTGAATGATGCTTTTGCTGTCGCACATAGGGCACATGCTTCGGTAGTGGGGATCACGAAATATCTCCCTAGTTATGCAGGGTTCCTTATTGCTGACGAAATTAAACATTTGTCACTAGCGCTCGATCCGCAGCACCCATTCCTTTTTATTCTTGGCGGGGCAAAGTTTGATACTAAGATGCCACTTTTAAAGAAGTTTATGAAGAGCGCTGACCATGTCTTTATTGGTGGAATCCTTGCCAATGATTTTTTGCGTGACATTGGTCTTGAGGTTGGTGTTTCTGTTGTTGATTCGTACGGTTTTAACCTCACATCACTGCTCAAGAACGGGAAAATCATTTTACCTTCCGATGTGGTGGTAAAAAACGAGCAAAGTAAAAAGACTGCCATGAAGCACATTGATGAAGTTGACGTAAGGGAAAGTATTGTAGATGTCGGCTCCGAGACTATTAATCACCTTGCACCTATTATCAAAAAAGCAAAGCTTATCGTGTGGAATGGTCCACTCGGTTACTATGAAGGAGGATTTGATAAGGGGACCACGCTACTTTTGAATGCTATTGCTGAGAGTAAAGCCAAATCTATTATTGGCGGCGGTGATACCGCAGTTATGGTAGACAAACTCGGCCTTGCAGATAAGTTCACGTTTGTGTCAACGGGCGGTGGCGCCACTCTCGATTTCCTTGCAGACGGCAAGCTTCCTGGTGTTGAGGCAATCATGAAGTGCAAGAAAAGGAAGTAAACAATAAAAAAGACGCGGTTGGTTTTGTCCAACCGCGTCTTTTTTTATAATAGTCCTACGCTACCTTTTTCTTGCTAGCCTTCTTAGCTACTTTCTTTTTTGGAGCAGGAGAAATTGTTTTTTTGATGTTCTTCCAGTGTCCATGAAGTTCGCGCACCATTGCCTCTACTTCAGCGGGATCAATATTTTTAACCGCTTTGTATTTTGCGCCAACTTTATCAACGATTAGCTTGTAGTCTGCCTCAGAAACATCTTTCATTTTTTCTACCCCTTCAAGCACTTCGCCTTTTGCCTTAAGCATCCAGCCGCGCACTTTCTTGCGATTCTTTGCACCGTCTTTGCCATAGAGGAAATATCCTGCTGCTGCAAATGCTGCAAGCGCTGCAATTCCAGCACCTACTGCTACTTTCGCTCCTGTTGTTGCTTTTTTCATATTCTTTTAAAATTATTTGATATCTTTATCCTTACCTCGTTTCTTTGTGGGTGCAAAGGATTGCACAAAGGCAATAACATTTTGCACCACATTTTCTCCGTGCCCTCGCATGCGACGTCGCGCCGAGGATGCTCCTTTTGCAAATCGTTCACTTTCTTTTCGTACAATGTGGACCACCTCGCTCACATCGCGCGCGGTGCGCAATATATAAAAAATGAGCACGCCGACAAGTACGGCAAGTGCCACCACGGCAACCGTGGTCACTAAAAAGAAAATATCCATTTTTGCAAAATCATCCATAGGTACTCATCTATTATACCTTATAAAAGGTGTCACTCCCAGGGGTGCCTTTTATGGATTAAAGTAAGGTTGAAATTTTCTGTGCAATCTCTGAAGCCTCGCCTTCGCGATAGTCACGGGCGCCGTGCCAGTGAGTGAAGCCGTCGCCCGAGAAGCGGGGGACGATGTGGAGGTGGGTGTGAAAAATAATCTGGCCGGCGACAGGCTCGTTGTTCATCTCGATGTTGATGCCGTCGGCGCTTACGGCCTCTTTTACGGCGATGGAAAGTTTTTTCAAGATCACCATCGTATGGGCGAGCGTGTCGTCCGGTATGTCATAAAGGTTGGTTGAATGGGCCTTGGGGATGACGAGGGTATGGCCTATATTTACGGGGTGGATATCCAAAAAGGCGAACACCGTGTCGTCCTCGTAAACTCTTTCCGCGGGGATTTCTCCGGCAACGATCTTGCAAAATAGGCAATCAGTCATATGGGTATTGTATGCTAGAATGCCCATAATGTCATCTGATCTATTGACCTACCCAGACCTTGTTCAAACGCTTCTTAAAAAACGCGGTATCACGACTGCGGAGAAAGCCGAGCAGTTTTTGAACCCTAACTTTGAGCGAGACGTACGCGACCCATCGGGGATTTTAAATATGGAGAAGGCGGTGGAGCGTATTTTGTGTGCTATTGATGCTGGCGAACACATCGTTATTTATGCTGATTACGACTGCGATGGTATTCCTGGGGCAACACTTTTTAACGACTTTTTACGAAAGATAAACTATGAAAATTTTGAGGTATATATTCCGCATCGCAATACCGAAGGATATGGCTTGAACAATAAAGCACTTGATTTGCTTGCATCGCGTGGGGTAACACTCGTTATTACTATCGACTGTGGTATTGCTGATGTAGAGGAGGCCGCACATGCACTCGCATTGGGTATCGACCTTATTGTTACGGATCATCATTTACCCCAAGATGTCCTTCCTAAAGCGTTTACCATTGTGAACTCAAAACAGGCGGGGGACACCTATCACGACAATATGCTGTGTGGAGCAGCGGTCGCATGGAAGCTCGTGTCGGCGCTTCTCGCCAAGCGCGGGGAGGTGTGGGGGGTGCCTATTGGTTGGGAAAAGTGGCTTCTCGATATGGCGGGACTCTCGACGATTGCGGATATGGTGCCGCTTCAGAATGAAAATCGTGCGCTCGCAAAATATGGACTGACCGTTCTTCGCAAGTCGCGTCGTCCCGGACTCCTCGCGCTCCTTGCGAAGATGGATATGGTGCAAGGAAATATTGTTGAGGATGATATTGGTTTTATGATTGGACCGCGCATTAATGCGGCAAGTCGTATGGGGGAACCAATGGATGCATTTAGACTCCTTTCAGCGGAAACGCGCGAAGAGGCGGAGGAGTATGCGGACAGACTTATTCACTTGAATGACGCGCGCAAGGGAATGGTGGCCGGGATGGTGAAAGAGGCGCGCAAACATCTTGAGATGCGTGAACTGCGAGAGGTTATTGTTATTGGTAATCCGTTGTGGAAGCCGGGCCTCGTTGGCCTCGTGGCATCAAATCTTGTTGAGGCGTATTCGCGCTCCGTGTTTGTGTGGGGGAGAACGGAGGACGGTGTGATCAAAGGTTCGTGTCGTTCGGACGGGACGGTTAATGTGGTGGAGCTAATGACGAGTGTTCGCGAGGGTGTGTTCGAGGGTGTTGGCGGACACGAAGAAGCAGGAGGTTTCTCTGTTTCAAGTGACTTCATACACACGCTCGAAGACGAGTTAGTGCGTGTGTATCAAAACGTACGCAAGGAAAAAGAAGAGACCCAACTTTCGATAGACGCAAGTGTTACTCTTCGTGAGGTAAATTGGTCAACATGGAAAGTCATTGAACAATTCGCGCCGTTTGGTATGGGGAACCCTAAGCCCACATTTTTATTCGAAGGGGTGCGTATCGATAATGCACGACGTTTCGGAAAAGAAGACGCACATCTTGAGCTCTCTTTTGAGGGGTCGCCCGTTAAAGCGATTTCTTTTTTTGACGAGCGCGGCGACACGTTTGTGTCGGGCAACATTGTCGACCTTGCCGCAACGATGGAGCTCAACACGTTCCGTGGCAAGCGCGAGCTTCGTTTGAGAATTGTGAATGTTACTAAAAAAGCGTAAACTAAAAAAATGAAACTTCCCGAAATAATTATTTATACTGACGGCTCGTCGCGCGGCAATCCTGGTCCTGGGGGGTGGGGCACCATGGTCGCAACTGCTGAGCTAGTGGTTGAACTTGGTGGCGGAGAAAACCATACAACAAACAATCGCATGGAACTCATGGCCGCAATCGCGTCACTTTCTTTTGTGCGCGACCTCGGTAATGCGTATACGATTGACATGCGCGCTGACTCGAGTTACGTCATCAACGGCATCACTAAGTGGGTCGCCGGATGGGAACGCAATGGATGGATGAATAGTAAGAAAGAAGCGGTACTCAACAGGGACCTCTGGGAGGAGCTCGCGCGCGCGGTGAGTGATGTGCAAATGAGTGGATCAAAAATCTCTTGGAGGTATACACCAGGACATAGTGGTATTCCCGGAAACGAGCGTGCGGATGTTATTGCGACCGAGTATGCTGATGGTAAAACCCCAAAACTTTTTAATGGTGCTCGCACAGAGTATGATGTTGATCTCAACAATCTTGAGGTTGATGCAAAGAGTCCAAAGCAAAAGAAATCACCGGAAGCAAAATTGCGTGAAAAAATGAAAGCGTATTCATATGTGAGTTTGGTGGGAGGAAAATTGATGAAGCATGCAACGTGGGCCGAGTGTGAGAAACGAGTAAAAGGAATGTCTGGAGTAAAGTTTAAAAAAACAGTAAGTGCAGATGACGAACAAGCAGTCTGTCGTGCGTGGGGTATGTAAAAATATTTTTAAAAACAGCTATTGGTAAATAATCGATAGCTGTTTTTTTATTTGCAGCTCCTCAGAATTATAATAAGATGTGGTGGCAACGTGACCACATGCATACGAAATATTTTTATAGTTTCATAATAAGTTTCATTGGAGGAATTGCACTCGAAGAGATTGTCGGTTTTGGGTTATACTTCGGTATTTTTTGTGTGTTACTTGCTGGTCTCGTATCTCTGGTGCAGCGTGCCACAGGGTCAGGGAGAAGTTTTTTGGTTTCATTTGTTCTGCTTGGGTGCGCTCTGGGTGTTCTTCGTGTCGATGTTTCGCAGGTGAAACAAAACGCCCATACACTTGATTCTTTAGTCGGTAGAGTTGTGAGTATTAAAGGAATCGTGGTCGAAGAACCCGATGTCCGAGAGAGTTACACGAACATTGTCCTTGAGACAGAAGGTATTTCTCAAGGACAAGCGCGGATACTCGTACGTGTCCCTGAGTACCCCGCCCTTCGTTATGGTGACGAGGTGGAGCTGGCGGGGAAGGTTGTTTCACCAAAAAACTTTACCTCAAAAGAAGGCGTACAGTCCTTTGATTATAAAGCATACCTCGCGAAAGATAGTATCCACTATCAAATGTACCTTCCTCAACTGATCATTGTTTCACACGACAAAGGAAACGTAGTGCGTGAAAAATTGTTTGCTTTTAAAGAGGTGCTCATAAAAAATATTGCACGCGTGATTCCCGAGCCGGAAGCATCGCTTGCGGGAGGAGTCCTTCTTGGTGCAAAGCAATCCCTCGGTGACGACCTATTGCAAAAGTTTCGTGAAACGGGGGTTGCTCACATCGTAGTACTTTCGGGGTATAACATTGCAGTAGTCGCGGGGGTGATTTCACGGGTTGCGATGTTCCTGCCATTCACCCTTCGTCTGGTGGCGAGTGCGCTCGGCATCATTCTTTTTGCAGTGATGGTGGGTGGTGGGGCGACGGTGGTGCGAGCATCGGTGATGGCACTGGTGGTAATCCTTTCGCGAGTGCTCGGTCGTGAGAGTGATGCACTTCGCGTGCTCGTGCTCGCAGGTGGAATGATGGTCTTGGTGAACCCGATGATTCTCCTTCACGATGTTTCGTTCCAGCTTTCGTTTGCAGCAACCTTGGCAATCGTCGCACTGGTGCCTGTTATTGAAAAACATTTTCTGTGGGTGTCATCGCAAATACTCAGAGAAATTATGGTAACGACATTTGCAACACAATTTTTTGTATTACCTCTTATTCTCTATCACATGGGGAGTGTTTCACTAATCGGTTTTATCGCAAATATTTTCGTGCTCCCCGTTGTGCCGATCGCCATGCTCGCGGTCGCGCTTGTGGCGGTATTTGCGTGGGTGCCGCTCGTAGGAAGTGCGCTCTCTTTTGTTGCATACGCCATTCTTGCATATGTCGTCACCGCTGTTGAAGTTTTTGCCCTCCTGCCATTCGCATCGCTTTCAGAAATTTCATTCCCACTCTGGATGCTCACCCTCGCATATTTCTTGCTAGGATATTTTATAATAAAAAATTTTCCACATACACAGGGCGAGAAAAAATCCAATTACGAATTTTAATTTTCCCACTGACTATGTATACGGTACTATAGTATCGTATACATAGTCAGTGACTAACGTTCAACTTCGCGAATCACTTCATCACTATTGAGGTAGCGATAAAAGAGAAAGAGAACGATGGCTGCCACGGCGACGAGAATGATTGCATATTTACCAAAGAGGTCAGATGACTTTCCAAAGAAATATCCGATAGAAATAAATCCGAGCGACCAGATGAACGATGCGGCAAACATGAGAGAAGCAAAAAGTCCGCGGTGCATTTTACCGAGACCGGCAGGAATAGGAACGAATACTTTTATTGCAGGGAGAAGCTTGCCGATAAAAATAAACCACGCACCTTTTTTATGGAATGCCACTTCGACCTTGGCGAGCTCACGCGTAGGAAAAAGTTTCATCCGTGCGACAAAGTCGCGACCGTGTTTTCGTACGAGTTCATAAAGGATGATATTGCCGACGGTGTTGCCGAGTGCTCCTGCGAGAGCGACAGGGAGAAGAATAAGGTTACCCTGTGCGATGAAGTATCCCGCAACAATGTAGAGTACCTGACTTGAAGGGAATGATACCGCGCCGTTGGCAATCATTAAAAGGAAGACACCTGCATATCCTGCGAGGGCGATAATTGATTCGATAGTGAGGTCGACGGGCATAATGATATGATATCAGAAATGACCGAACAGCACCCGCGACGAATTTCAAAGAAATATATCCAGTGGATCGTTCTAGTGTTTTTTCTTTTTGCCAACATACTCATCTGGACTGTTACCCTGAGAGCAGACCGGGCGGGTGTCCTCACGGTGGCGTTCCTTGATGTAGGACAAGGTGATGCAATTTACGTTGAAGCCCCAAATGGTAATCAGGTACTTATCGACGGCGGTTCATCGAGTGGTGCGTTACTTCGTGCGCTCGGACAAGTGATGCCGTTTTATGATCGGTCGCTCGACCTCGTCCTTGCGACACATCCCGACCAGGATCATGTAGGAGGGTTGCCTGCCGTGTTTGGTCGTATGAAGGTCGACGGAGTTGTTACTACTGAAAATATTTCTGGTACCGGCGCCTATGCTGCGTTTGAGGAGGCAATCAAGAATGAGCGTGCATATCGTGTTCTCGCCCGCATGGGAGAGCGAATTGTCCTTGATGAGGGGGTTGTGCTCGAGGTTTTGTTTCCTGACCGAAATTCTCGCGGATGGGAGACTAACATGAGTTCCATTGTTGCACGACTCTCCTACGGCGATAATTCATTTTTACTGACCGGTGATTCGCCGCAGGCGATAGAGAAATACTTGGTGAGCAAAAAAGGGGGAACACTACATTCCACGGTTCTTAAGCTCGGACACCACGGTTCGCGCACTTCTAGCTCGCCCACATTCCTCTCGGCTGTCAGTCCAGAGTACGCCATCATTTCTGCTGGTAAAGACAATAAATATGGCCATCCCCACAAAGAAGTCACTGAACTTCTTTCAAGCTTAAAAATCCCTACCATAAACACAGCTGATCAAGGGACTATTATCTTTAGAACCAATGGCATTGAACTTAATATAGAATAACGAATACGAAAAACCCCGCCAATTGGCGGGGTTTTTCGTTGTTTATTTACACAAACCTAATTTCGGTGTGCTTTCCAGCTTTCATGCACTTGGTGCAGAGCTTGATGCGTGAGCCGTCAGCGAGCGGTGCCCACTGAAGATTTGGGTATTTACGCTTGTTTCCCGTCGGGTTGTACTTGGTAGCACGAACACGGTTGGAGTATGCTCCGACGATGATGGTTCCTTTGTTGCAGGTTGGACAGACTTTTGCCATATATGTATTTCTTAACTAGTCGGCTTATGCTATCATATATTACACATTATGCAAGTCGAAACACTCTTTTTCCTCGTTATCCTTATTTTTTCGGTCATTATCCATGAAATAGCCCACGGATATGTGGCAGAAATGCTCGGCGACCCTACGGCTCGTTTAGCGGGACGCCTAACGCTCAACCCTGTGCCCCACATAGACCCACTTGGTTCGATTATCCTTCCTGCCCTTATGCTTATTGGTTCTGGTGGCTCTTTTGCTTTTGGTTGGGCAAAGCCGGTGCCCTACAATCCATATAATCTAAGGAATCAAAAGTGGGGGACGGTGCTTGTGGGGGCGGCAGGAGCGCTCGCCAACCTCTTTATTGCCCTTGTTTTTGGGTTGATGATCCGTTTTCATGCAGAACTCGGTATTATTCCCGGGACTCCGTTCTTTGAGATCCTTGGCACCATTACGTTCCTTAATATCATTTTGGCGGTCTTTAATATGATTCCGTTTCCTCCGCTCGACGGAGCCAAGGTGCTTTTTTCGGTCTTGCCATACCGTTTCCAGCAAATTCACGACTATTTAGAGCATAACTGGCTCCTTTTTATCGTTTTTGTGTTCTTTTTCGCGCAATACATCATCCAGCCAATCTCGAGCTTCCTTTTGAGGGCTATTACCGGGTTTGGGATATAAAAAGAGTGGCGTAGTTATACAAAAGTTGTAAAAAAAAACTTAATTGTGCTACAGTGTGCAACACCTCTGTAATTTTATAGAGGCAACAGTTCTTTTTTGGAGGTTTTTATGAATAAGTTTCTCAGTATTGGTAAATACTTGTTTACCACACTCTGTGTTATTTTCCTGACAACAGGCAACAGTTATGCTGGCTGGCATGAATTGACTCAAATCGAACGCGACCAGCGGATCCTGATTCAAGCACGGCTCTATTATGATGGGCAATACCTCGGGAATCCTGCGGGAGAGTGCAAGATCTGGGTTGCGGAAGTTGTTCGCAGGGCCGCTGCTCTCGAAGGAACTGATTTAACACTTGGTGGAACTCAACAAGCACTACCGCTAACTCAAGGTTCGCCAGTGGATTATCTGTGGTACCCAAGGTCGGATGTGAGCGGCGTGTCACGGGGTTTCTCTGTATTCCCTGACACCTGGGCAAATCATTCAGATGAGGGTCTGGTACAAGCTGGACCACTCAACTGGCCTGGGTCCGCATACGCTAATCGTGACGAGTAATGATACCGTCAACCGGAAGCTTAATGTTATTGAGAGCAATTGGACCGCTCCATATACAGTGTACAGAAGGCAAATCCCTTACGATACATTCAATCAGTACCTTGTTTTTAGCGGGTCGTACACCGTTTATTGGGTACATTAATTTAGCCGTTTCGTGGTACACTTTAGGGGCAGCAGAAATGTTGCCCCTTTTATTATGCTCAAAAATATACTAAATCATCGTCTAGCACTTGACGTTATCATTTTTGTATTAGTAGTATCTGTTTTATTTATATATTCACAAAAAAATAAGGATGAGAGTGTGGAAACTGGGGATAGGGTGGTCACAATGGATGAGAACATAACTCTTGAAAAAAAGGAAGTAATGATAGATGAAAATATAGCTCCTGAGTGGGCATTATACACACATCCATCGTTAGGTTATACAATCGAATACCCTAAAAATATGCTGCCTTCTGTAGGATTTGGAGATGAGTCAATCTCAGTATTTTTTTACAAAAAAACATACGATAATGACCCGCACCTCGGCGTTGCGGTCCTCTCTCCTGGTATGCGTGCTCCTGAATGGGATAAAACATTTTTTGCACCTACACAGGATAAAGCTGAAAAAATAGGGATTTCTGGGATTGATGCGGATATGTATGTTATTACTAATAGTAAGGATCCAAACAGTATCTATTCTATTATGTTAATTAAGGATGGGATAGCTTACAAAATTGGATTTAGAGGTCTATCAGCATCAATCATAGACCATGTCATTAGCAGTTTTCATATTAATTTTGTTCCCAAAAATCCATAGGTACATCCATACCGTTTTCAGCAAATCCACGATTATTTAGAGCACAATTGGCTCCTTTTCATCGTTTTTGTGATTTTTTTCGCCCAATACATCATTCAGCCGATATCAAGTTTCCTTCTGACGGCCATTACAGGCTTTGGGGTATAGGATTTTACCTTAGAGCGAGGCAAGTCCTTCTTTGGTGCCTTGCGCAGGCTGGCGAGCCGAGCGGAGCAATTCGCTAGCAAGCGAATATGCGTGCAGCAAAGAAGGACTTGCCGAGTGGCCCCTTGCATTTTTTTGCGCGTCGTAGTAGAGTACTCATCACATATGCCGTCTCCGAAGGCGGCTAAATAATTTATCATATGCCAACAGTAAGCCAATTAACCAAGCGTCCCCGCAAGACTCCTGTAAAGAAGTCTCGTTCTCAGGCGCTTCTCAAGAGCTTTAATAGTGTTTTGAACAAGCCGGTATACCACAACTCACCATTCAAGCGTGGTGTTTGTACAAAAGTAACTACCACCACCCCAAAGAAGCCTAACTCGGCGCTCCGCAAGATTGCCCGCGTTCGCCTTACGAACGGTATGGAAGTTACGGCATACATCCCTGGTGAAGGACACAAACTTCAGGAGCACTCAGTGGTTATGATTCGTGGAGGTCGCGTAAAGGACCTCGGTGGTGTACGCTACCACATTGTACGTGGTCGTCTCGATGCAACTCCCGTAGAGAAGCGTCGCAAGGGTCGTAGTCAGTACGGTGCAAAACGCCCTAAGGCAGGAGCTCCAGCAGCAAAGAAATAATCTCTAAATTTATATGCGCAGAAAAGTAACTAATCGTAATATTCCTAACGCCGACATTATGTACGGCTCGGTTAAAATTGAAAAGCTCATCAACTATGTGATGGAGGCTGGCAAGAAGAACACCGCGCGCACTATCGTGTACGGCGCCCTTGATATCATCAAGGAAAAGAACAAGGAGATTGAACCTCTTGAGGTTTTTGAGCTTGCTATCAAGAACGCCGGTCCTCTTATGGAGATTCGCTCACGTCGTGTTGGTGGTGCAAACTATCAGGTTCCTCGCGAGGTTCGTCCAGAACGTCGCTTTGCCCTCGCTATGCGTTGGATCATCAACGCTGCACAGGCAAAGAAAGGCCGCCCAATGCGTGAAAAGCTTGCAGATGAGCTTCTTGCTGCTTCGAAAAACGAAGGTGAAGCAGTAAAGAAGAAGGAGAACACACACAAGATGGCAGAGGCCAACAAGGCTTTCGCTCACTTCGCTTGGTAAAAAATGCGTAATTTGGGCGCAGCGCTTCGTTGCCTGCGGCCGTGAACCCACTCGCAGTACTTCATGTACAGCTCGTGGGTATCACAACCTTGTCGCCTCGCGCTGCATCCCAAATAACGCATTTTTTTGGATTGAATTTATCTTGGTTCCTGGCTTTAGACTTTTAACTTTTAACTTTTAGACTTAAATTATTATGGACAGAGATTACCCGTTGGAGAAAGTGCGCAATTTTGGAATCATCGCTCATATCGATGCAGGCAAGACGACCACGTCTGAGCGTATTTTGTTTTACACGGGTATGACCCACAAGATCGGCGAGGTTCACGAAGGTGAAACAACGACCGACTGGATGGAGCAGGAGCGTGAGCGCGGTATTACGATTACTGCCGCTGCTATTACCTGTTTCTGGAACAAGACCGACATGCCCAAGGCGCAGGAGAATCTTTCTCGTTTTAATATTATTGACACCCCGGGTCACATCGACTTTACGGTAGAGGTAAAACGTTCACTCCGCGTGCTCGACGGCGCAGTGGTTGTGTTCGACGGTGTTGCGGGCGTAGAGCCACAGTCAGAGACCAACTGGCGCTATGCTGACGAAGCAAGTGTTCCTCGTATCTGTTTCATCAACAAGCTTGATCGTACAGGTGCCTCATTCGAGCGTTCATATGCATCGATCCTTGATCGTTTGAACACCAAGGCTGTTCGTATGCAGATCCCTATGGGGCTTGAGGATGAGTTTGAGGGGGTGATTGACCTTCTTAAGATGAAAGCTTTCAAGTTTGAGGGTGACATGGGAATGAATGTTATTGAGATGGAAATCCCTGAGAAATATCAGGCAGAGGCGAAAAAATTCCGCGGTGAGCTTATCGAACGTATCGTTGAAAACGACGAGGTCTTGATGAACGATTACCTTGAGGGCAAAGAAGTCCCTATGGATGTCTTGAAGACAACTCTTCGCAAGGCAGTTATCAACAACGAGATCTTCCCTGTATATGCAGGGTCAGCTTTGAAGAACAAGGGTGTTCAGCTTGTGCTCGACGCCGTGGTTGACTACCTTCCTTCACCACTCGACATTCCCGCAGTGCACGGTATCGACCCTCGCACTGGTGAGACCATCGACCGTCATCCTTCTGATAAAGAGCCGTTTGCAGCACTTGCATTCAAGCTTCAGGCAGATCCATTCGTTGGACAGCTTACCTTCTTCCGTGTGTACTCGGGTACCGTAGAGGCAGGTTCGTATATTTATAACGCATCGACCGGAGATAAAGAGCGTGTTGGTCGTATGGTTCGCCTTCAGGCAGACGCTCGTGAAGAAGTAAAGAAAGTGTACGCCGGTGAGATTGCCGCAATGGTAGGCCTCAAGAACACAAGGACTTCACACACACTCTGTGATGAGGCAAATCCTATTATTCTCGAGGAGATTAAATTCCCTGAGCCAGTTATTTCCCTCCGTATCGAACCGAAAACAAAAGCTGACCAGGAGAAAATGGGTATGGCGCTCAAGAAGCTTGCCGATGAAGATCCAACATTCCGTATTTCAACCGATGAGGAGACGATGGAAACCATCATCTCGGGTATGGGTGAACTCCATCTTGAAATTCTCGTTGACCGTATGAAGCGTGAGTTCAATGTGGAAGCAAACGTAGGTAAGCCACAGGTTGCATACAAGGAGACCATCACTAAGGAGGCTGAAGGAGAATGTAAGTACATCAAGCAGACGGGTGGACGCGGTCAGTATGGTCATGTCAAGATTCGCATCAAGCCAATCGATAAAACTATCAAGATTGAGGACCTTCCAAAGAACGTCAAACGTCGCGATGATCACTTCGAATTCGTTAACGCCATCAAGGGTGGTGTTATTCCTCAGGAGTTCATTCCACCAGTAGAAAAGGGTATTGTGGAGGCAATGGACCGCGGTGTGCAGGCTGGATACAAGGTGGTAGATATTTCAGCAGAGTTGTATGACGGTTCGTTCCACGATGTTGACTCGTCAGAAATCGCCTTCAAGATCGCCGCATCACAGGCATTCCAAGAGGCAGTTCGCCGAGCAGGCCCCGTAATCCTTGAGCCTATTATGAAGGTGGAGATCGTTATGCCTGAGCAGTTCATGGGTGACGTTGCCGGCAACCTTTCATCAAAGCGTGCACAAATCGAAGGAATGGGCGAGCGCGGTATGATGAAGGTGTTGACCGCACAGGTTCCTCTTTCGGAAATGTTTGGCTATACAACCGCTCTCCGTTCGATGACTGAAGGACGCGCTTCGTCTACGATGGAATTCGACCACTACGATATCGTTCCTGCAAATGTTGCACAGACGATTATTGATGCAAGGAAGTAATTAAATTCACTATTCTCGATAAAAACCCGCCATTTGGCGGGTTTTTATATACCAATATGATATAGTTTAAGTATTCATTTTATGAACGAACATAAAAAAAGCGTGGTCTTTATTGAAGACGATGAACACTTATTCAAGGTCTATGAAACAAAGTTTTCCAAAGAAGGAATCAAGACTTCGTTTGTGGTTACTGGAGAGGGAGCTATTTCGCATATTGTGGCTGAAAAACCAGACCTTATTGTTCTTGATATCATGATCCCCAAAAAAGACGGTTTTGCGGTACTTGAAGAGGTCAAGGCAAACCCCGAACTCGCATCAATTCCGGTGCTTGTACTCTCAAATTTAGGACAACCATCCGACAAAAAGCGTGCACTCGACCTGGGGGCGAATGAATACATGGTTAAAATCGAGCACACCATGCAGGAAGTGCTAGATCGAGCGAAACAGTACCTTAATTAAGTAGGTCCGACGGAGTGTCAGGGCTTGACTATTATTGCCATTCTGGTAAGATAACCCCTGTATCGCGTACGCGGTACTTTTTTATCAGTTTTACTTAATTTTCTCTTGTAATTAAAGGTTTGTCGGGGTTTCTCGTGTCCAAACCTTTTATTACAAGAACAACAAACATATGGCAGAAGCATTTGATCGTTCCAAGCCGCACGTTAACGTCGGTACTATTGGTCACGTTGACCACGGCAAGACAACCCTTACAGCGGCAATCTTGAACGTGCTCAACCTTAACGGAAAGACGGTAAAGATGAAGTCTGTTGACCAGATTGACTCAGCACCTGAGGAAAAAGCCCGCGGTATTACAATCGCGCTTTCACACAACGAGTACTCGACCGATGCACGTCATTACGCGCACATCGACGCTCCAGGCCATGCTGACTACATTAAGAACATGATCACAGGTGCCGCACAGATGGACGGCGCTATCCTCGTGGTTGCTGCAACGGACGGTGTTATGCCCCAGACACGAGAGCACATCCTCCTCGCAGAGCAGATCGGTGTACCAAAGATT
>MHUY01000039.1:88954-89077 GCA_001825115.1 Candidatus Yonathbacteria bacterium RIFOXYC2_FULL_47_9
ACATGGTTGATGATCCAGATCTTATTGAACTCGTTGAAGAAGAAGTTCGTGACCTTTTGACCAAGTACCACTTTGACGGCAAGAACGCACCGGTTATCCGTGGTTCAGCTCTCAAGGCAGTTG
>MHUY01000040.1:0-2059 GCA_001825115.1 Candidatus Yonathbacteria bacterium RIFOXYC2_FULL_47_9
TGATCCGAGAGACATAATGTTCCAGATCGCTCCCTGCATCTGAGCACGCATCAAAGGCGTTGCTGACGCCGTTTGACTAAAAAGCCAGCCAGCCTGACTGTATTTTTGTGTGCCCAAAAACTTGGTACTGGCGCCACCCGCAACATCGGCGTACGTAAATTCATTTGCCGTCCATGACTGGCCATAACTAATGCCTGTCAGGAAATCGTCACACAAGGCGAGTGTATCCACTCCGTCGACTTTGACATTGTAGTACCCCGCATACACACCGTGGTATGGAACACTGGTGCCTTGGTTAATGAACTGTACATTTACTGCGACAGCCAAAGCAGGGCTCGACGTCATAGCCATCATCGAAATTACGGCAACTGACACAGCCAAAGATATTCGCTTCATTATCCACTCCTCAATTGCAAAAAGAACAAAAAATGCCGCTTTTGCGACTTTGTTATAATAGCACGAGAACCAGCAAAAATCAACCTGCTACTTAACGCCCCTTGAACTATCTTCACTTTTATGGCATTATATTAAGAGGTTTTCGGGTGGTACTCGAAAAATTTTGTTCTATCAACAACCAAGGAGAATAGGTATGCAAAGACAACAAGGACGGGGCAATCGTGGCACAAAAACAAATGACCGTGTTTTAAGACAACCGGGTACTTTTCGAAAAACACGAAGAATCTCAAGCCTTTTGAAACGGATCCATATGGTATCCGACAACATAAAGCGCAGCGTCCTGTTTGGCCTCATTCACAACTAAAAGGAGTACTCGAAATGAGACGGACTTTCTCCTACCTCGGCGCCATAATTGCAGCATCTCTTCGTGACGGAATCTTGCGTGGAGCCGATAACGAATTCCTGTTCCATGTTCGCCACAACGGTCACATTCGCCTACCCTTTGGACTAATCAGGGACACCAATCGACCGCTACGGCGCCCGCCCAAAAATTTGGAGCACCCCCGTAAAAAAATGCGCACAAAGATACGTGCCATGTTTTGGAACACCAGAGTGCTCCGCGGTAAATAACCCGACATTAAATTCACTTCAAACCCAAACATCCCGTTTGGGTTTTTTCTTTACCCAAAGAAAAAACCGCATTCGAAATGAACGCGGTTTGTGATTGAAGTATGGATTAAATCCAGACTTCGCGATATTTACCTTTTTGTGCTTTTTCGCACGACATCTTGCGACCATGATCGTCCGTTGCACGGACACACTTTTCGGTTACCCCCGAACGATATACGGTTGGGAGCGAAAACAAGGACTTCACCGAAAATACAAAGAATATCGAAAGGATAATGCAAATAACGGGCATAGCCATATTTGAAAGAACTTTCGCAAACATTTAAAACTCCTATTGAATAACCTAATACAAGTGTAGCACCTTTTGATTCTTTTGTCAAGTGCCTCCCCTGAAGGCGACACTGTAGACAACACAGAGTTCAAACAAGAAAACTGCATAAATGGCGACATCGTCGATCGTCACCGGCATCATATACGAGAGTTTTTTAAACACAATATTCTCCTCACCATAGACCTATTTCTATCCTACTATTTTTTATACCAAAAGCAAGCACAAAAAAAAACGCCCTTACCGGGCGTTTTTTGTTTTTCAACTGCAATATGTAAATTATCTAAAGATTTGATTTCGAGTATTCTTTCTTTTGTTCCGTTCTCCGCCTAACTTCTTCGTCCGTCTTAAAAGACAGGCGCCTAAGTCAGGTCTTGGGTGTAAGTAACCCTTCTTACACAGGGGGTCCCTTTTTGAGATGGGAGGACCTTCATCTTGATCTCTTGCGAGAAAAACCGACCAATTCAGAATATCGCGACCACGAGGGCGCACGATATCGTTATACTTTTGAATTGATTCACGACCAGCTTCCGCTAGCCGTGCCTTGTTACGACTTTGTCCTTGTTACCAAGCTTACCTTAGGCCCACACAAGGTGGGACTTCGGGCACTCTCGGCTCCCTTGACATGACGGGCGGTGAGTACAAGACTTGAGAACGTATTCACCGCGGTATAGCTGACCCGCGATTACTAGCGATTCCAACTTCATG
>MHUY01000040.1:2082-3066 GCA_001825115.1 Candidatus Yonathbacteria bacterium RIFOXYC2_FULL_47_9
GGGTCGAGTTTCAGCCCCCAATCCGAACTGGGGCCACCTTTCTTAGGATTAGCTCAGAGTTACCTCGTCGCGACCCGTTGTAGTGGCCATTGTATCAAGTGTGCAGCCCAGGGTATCAAAGGGACATGCTGACCTGGCGTCATCCTCTCCTTCCTCCCCCGCCTTAACTTTCGAAATATTAAAATTTCAAAGCCTAAGGCGGGGGCAGTCTCGTCTGACACATATAACAGACAACGAGGGTTGCGTTCGTTGACCCACTTAAGGGGACAGTTCAAACCACGAACTGACGACGGCCATGCATCACCTGCTCATAGATCCTTGCGGAGTTACCGAGTTTCCTTGGTCTTTCCTATGAGTTTCAAACCCTGGTGAGGTTCTTCGTTTACCATCGAATTAAGCCACCTGATCCACCGCTTGTGCAAGTCCCCGTCTATTCCTTTGAGTTTTAGCCTTGCGGCCGTACTTCCCAGGCGCTTCTCTTAACGCGTTAGCTTTGCCTCTCAGAGGGTCGATACTCCGAAAAGCTAGAGAAGATCGTTTAGGGCGTAGACTACTGGGGTATCTAATCCCATTCGCTACCTACGCTTTCGTGTTTCAGCGTCAGAAACGTGCCAGTTTGCTGCCTTCGCTTTTGGTGTTCCCCATGATATCAACGGATTTCACCCCTACACCATGAGTTCCGCAAACCTCTCACGCTCTCCAGTCGTGCCGTTTCATCTGCAGTTCTCCGGTTGAGCCGGAGGCTTTAACAAATGACTAACACGACCGCCTACACACCCTTTACGCCCAATAATTCCGGATAACGCTTGGGGTACTCGTATTACCGCTGCTGCTGGCACGAGTTTAGCAACCCCTTATTCATGAGATACTATCAAAATTTTCTCTCTCATAAAAGACCTTTACATCCCGAAAGACTTCTTCAGTCACGCGGCGTCGCTCCATCAGACTTTCGTCCATTGTGGAAGATTCTCGACTGCAGCCACC
>MHUY01000040.1:3122-20682 GCA_001825115.1 Candidatus Yonathbacteria bacterium RIFOXYC2_FULL_47_9
GCCGTTCGACTTGCATGCCTTATCCACGCCGCCAGCGTTCATCCTGAGCTAGGATCAAACTCTTTGAAAAGAGATTGATTAACTCTCGAGAACGGAACAAAAGAAAAAATACTCTTTGTTTCGTTTTCACGAAGTGAAGTTGCTATGCCTCACTTCGATTTACTTTACTTTCTTTACTTGGACTTGCAATCCAATTTTTTGATGTTTACATTTATGCAGTTGTCAAAGTTCTTTTTATTTTCCGGCTGGCGTTTCCGCCCTCTGGATAATAAAAGCGCCTATTCCATAAGCGCTCTGGCAGTATATTCTTTTCCTTATAATAAGTCAAGCCCCAATTTTCTCTAGGAAAATTGGGGCTTTTTTGACTATTCTGAGGGGTTAGACCTATACGCGATTCTGCCTCTTCTCGAGCTCTACGAGGAGCGGAGACGCAATGAATACCGATGAGTAGGTACCTACGAAGATACCGATCCAAAGGATGAGCGAGAAGTCCTTGGTTGATGCGGGACCGTAGAAGTAGAGGGCAGCGAGCACGAGCATCACCGTGAGCGAGGTATTAATCGAACGCGTAAAGGTCTGACGGAGTGACGTGCCAACGGTTACCATAAAATCATTTGAAATCTTGAGTTTCAAATTCTCGCGGATACGATCAAACACCACAATGGTGTCATGTACCGAGACACCCATAATAGAAAGGAGGGCGACCACAAACAGTGTGTCGACTTCTTTACCAAGCCACACAAACACGCCTGCAGGGACGACGATGTCGTGAAGGAGCGTAAAGGTCGTAATAGCACCATACTTCCATGAGGAAATTGGCTCAGAGACATGGCGAAATGCATACGCAATAAAGAGCACAATACCGAGGATCACGAGAACGATAGCTATCCATGCCTTCGAACGGAGCTCTTTACCAATCGTAGGCCCAATTGAACTAAAGCGCTTTTCTTCCATTTGGACAGTACCACCAAGCGAAAGCGCACTGGTGAGGCCTTGATGATCTGCTTCCGAAAGAGCGTGGGTCTTAACCATCACGTCATTATCCCCTGCCAACTGAACACGTGCATCAGCAAATCCTGCGCCATCAAGCGAACCTTTAAGCGCTTCAAAGTCAGGGCGTGTCTCATAAGCAACTTCGATGATCGAACCGCCTTTAAAATCAATGCCGGCGTTGAAACCCTTGGTAAGCATTGCAAAGAACGAGAGGGCAATGACGATAGCCGAGAGCGTAAAGAAGAATTTTCGGTATTTTACGATAAACATGATGATTATTTTAGCTTAAAGAATCCACTGCCAAAGAGTGCGCGAACCACAGACCCATGACCCTTGAACGGAAGTGCGAAGAGAAGGACGCGAGAAATGGTGATAGCCGAGAACATTGAGACAATAACACCGAGACCAAAGGTGAGCGCAAAACCCTTGATGAGGCTTGAGCCGAACCAGAAGAGAATAATGGCGGTAATGATACTCGAGATGTTCGAATCACGAATAGACGTCCATGCGCGGTCGAAACCTTCTCGAACAGCATCGTGCACGCCGTGGCCTTTGCGAAGCTCTTCTTTTGTGCGCTCAAAGATGAGGATGTTGGCGTCTACTGCCATACCAATAGAAAGAATGAAGCCTGCGATACCTGCTGCCGTGAGCGTGATACCAAAGAATTTAAAGAGAACGAGCATCAAGATGACATAGATAGCAAGGGCAACCGTTGCAACGACGCCAGGAAGACGGTACCAGAGAACAAGGAATCCAGCTACTACGACAAGACCCCACATAGCTGCTAAAATCCCAGCGTTGAGCGCTTTTGCTCCAAGAGGTGCAGAGATTGTCTCGGTCGAGAGGAGTTCGAGCTTATCAACAGGGAGGGCGCCTGAGTTCAAGCGACCAACAAGTGTTTTTGCCTCTTCAGGGGTAAAATTGCCAGTAATCTGCGCTTTGCCACCAAGAATTGCCTCGCGTACGACTGGTGCAGAAATAGGCTCGTTGTTGCCAAGGTCGCGGTCAAGGTAAATTGCCACCGTCTTTCCAACATTTTCTTTGGTGATTTTTGCAAAGAGGTCAGAACCTTCTTTGTCGAATACAATAGAAACAATCGGCTCACGGGTCGTTGGGTCAAATTCAAGGTTTGCGCGATCAAGGAAGCGGCCATTAAGTTCGGTTGGAACGTAAGGACCAGCAAGAAGTTCTGCAGGAATCACGAGAGGCTTCCCTGCTGCTTGATCAGCTTTGAATTTTTCAACCGCATTGTTGTATGCCTCGAGCTCTGCTTTTGAGCGCTCGGTCATAAACTCAAGCTTCGGTGTCTGACCGATCATTTCGACAGCACGCTTTACATCGGTAATACCAGGAAGCTCTACGATGAGGCGCTCCTCTACAGGACCAGTGATACCACCTTTTTCCTCAATCTGTACGATAGGTTCAGAAACACCAAAGGTGTTGATACGACGCTCAATGACGTCACGGAGTGAATCCATCGCGTCTTTGACCTCAGCTGGTTTTATCGAAGTGACATCAGCCTGGTACACAAGCTGTACACCACCTGAAAGATCTAGACCAAGCTTGAACGGGAATTTCTGTGCAAAATCCTGCCCGTAAACTACTTTGCCTTCATGAAGCTTTGGCTCCGAAGCATAAATTAAAAAACCCAACCCTCCGCCAATAATCAAAAGAAGTAATGCCCCAATTCGTGTTTTCCACATAATGGCTTTAGTATAGAGATTTTTCAGCTTTTGGCAATTGACGAACCGAAAAACGTATTCTGTAGAAATAATAGACAGAGGCGCCAATAATAGCCCCAAGGATCCATCCGCTCAGAATATCAAACGGCCAATGCACACCGACGGCAATACGCGCCAAACCAATGATCAGCGCTCCCAAAAAATATACGAGCGCGAGTTTGCGGTGGTAGAAGAAGAGTGATGCCGCAAGCGACATATAGAACGTCGCGTGACCTGAAGGAAACGAGTCCCCTCCCCCATGCGTATACAAAACGTGTGCTTCCGTGAGCACTTCAAAAGGACGTGGGTTTGGGACAAGCATTTTAATGACCTTTGAGAACACATATGCAGCTATTGCGGCTGCGAGCACCACGAATAGGTCACGCGCTCCCTGTTTTTTGTCTTTGTGGAACACCAAAAAAATAATCAATCCACCCAAGAGCAAATACCCAAACCAGTTGCTCAAAAAGACAAGGAAGAGGTCTAAAAAAGTATTCTGTCCAGCGAGGTCGTTAAAAATGCGAAAAATTTGTTCGTTCACCCCATTAGAGGCCGCGGTCGCAATGAGTGCTTGCTGTTCCATAGTAAAAAGTTTAACAAAAAAAATAAAAATACTACAACTCAAAACCTGACGACCGCGACCTGTCTCTAACGGGGTTCATAGTATTGCCTAATTTCCGCTCCGTGAAAGGAGCGTCTTAATAGTCTTGAGTGCGATCGTGAGATCGAGCATAAACGAGCGATTCCTGATGTAATACAGGTCGTACGAGAGTTTGGTACGCGTGCGATCCACATCAGCCGTACCACGCGGCACGTTGTAATCCTTGATTTGCCCCCACCCTGAAAGGCCTGGGGTGACGAGATGGCGCACTTTGTAGTACGGTATCTCCTTTTCGTAGACCTTCACAAGTTCAGGAAGTTCGGGGCGCGGACCAACAAGAGAAAGATCTCCTTTGACCACGTTCCAAAGTTGGGGGAGCTCGTCGATGCGGGTTGCCCGCAATAATTTCCCGATGCGGGTCACCTTGTTGTCGCCATCCGAACTGCGCGCCATGCTGCGGAACTTGATGATCTTGATGACCGTATTGTTCTTTCCCATACGGTCCTGAAAAATAAAGACTTTTTTATGGTCATCTAGCTTGATGGCCAGAGCAACCAAAGGATAGAGCGGTAGCGACAAAATACCGAGAACGAACGCTGTGGTCATATCCATAATGCGCTTCAAGATATCATAGCCTGCGTGCGATGACGAAGAAATGTTCTCCAAAAACCAGCTGTAACGAACGAGCGAAAGGGGGATACGCTCAAATACTTCCTCGTACACCTTGTGCATATCATGAAACCGCACGCCGGAAAAAATGAGGTTATAGAGTGCAGGCAAGATCGCCTCAGCTTTTTCGTTACGCAGGTCAATGACAACTGAAGTGATCTTTTCGCTATAAATGCGGTTAATGATCTCAGCCTTGAAGTCGATACCTTCAATGTGCGACAAGTCTACCGAGGAAACAAAATTGAGGTTATAGCGTCTATTGGTGTTGACCTCGTCTTTGAGCGTGCGCATTTCGTCGCCGGAGCCAATGAGGATGGCCGCCTCTTGACGCTTGATACCGAACAACGCTGGACCAAGAAGGCGCCACAATACGATGAGGACTGTCGAGGCAACAAGATAAAGTACAAGAATCGTCTTGGGCGTAATACCAAGATAGGGAGTGAAGAGGTAGAAGAATATGACCGCAATGAGGCTATTAGCGATTTGCGCATTAAAGATCGTACTCGGAAGTTTCTTTTCGAATACGAGTGCATGCTTTTCATAGAGTCCTGCAATAAAAAAAGTGAACATCCACAAAAGTGAGAGTGGAATAAGCGAAGAGGCGTAAGCACTGAGTGTGGCAAATGACGGCATTTCCGCAGCACGGACCGCAAGTGCCAACCAAAAAGCAACCGCAAGGGAAACAAGGTCGCCAAGGAACAAGATGATCAATTCCCTTTTACTTCCAATGGTCATATAGTTTTTAAATCCTAGCACATTTAGGGTATAATTCCAGTACCCATGCAAGAAAACCCACAGAAAACAAAGGTGCTTTTTATTATCACCAAATCCAATTTTGGCGGCGCACAGCATTATGTTTATGACCTTGCACGAGAACTCCCACAGGAAAAGTTTGAGGTGGTGCTCGTCTGTGGCGGCGCAGGGGCCCTCGTTGAGAAGCTTGCCGCAACCAAGATTCGAACCATCCTTGTCCCCTCTCTTGTTCGAGATGTAAGCCTGTTTCGGGACCTCGCAAGTTTTTTCGCGCTTTGGAAATTATTCCGCACCGAGCGACCGAATGTCGTACACTTAAACAGCGCCAAGGCAAGTGGCCTCGGGGCTCTCGCCGCACGTTTTGCCGGCATACCTAACATTGTTTTTACTGCTCACGGTTGGGCCTTCAACGAGGATCGTTCTTTCTTTTCTCGCGGAGCAATCAAGCTTCTTTCGTGGCTGACGGTTATGCTCGCCCATAAGACTATTGCTGTCTCAGCGGCTGTACGCCATGACACACAAAGCTGGCCATTCATTAGCAACAAAGTAACCACTGTCCGCAACGGGATTGAGGGGGTTTCGTTTCTCTCCCGGGAGGAAGCTCGAGAGAAACTCCATCTCCCCCTCGACTCATTTGTTGTCGGCACTATCGCTGAACTCCACCCCAACAAGGGGTTAGCCTATGCAATCGAAGCCGTTGCAACACTCACCTCAAAAAACCCTGACGTTTACTAAATTATTTTAGGAGACGGCGAGGAAGAAGCGCGCCTAAATGCTCTTGTGAGGGCACGGGGGCTCCAAGGACGCGTGTTGTTACCTGGATTCGTGAACGACGCGTCTCGCTACCTCAAGGCGCTTGATTGCTTCCTTTTGCCTTCCATAAAAGAAGGTCTGCCGTATGTCATTCTGGAAGCGGGCCTCGCAGCACTGCCTGTCATCGCAACGACGGTTGGTGGTGTTCCCGAAATCATCGAGGATCAGAGAACAGGGATTCTTGCATCCCCACATAACACAACCGCGCTCGCGGGAGCCCTCGATCAACTTATTGCCTCCCCCACCCTTCGCACATCCCTCGGCACTTCACTCCACAAAAAAGTTACTTATGATTTTTCACTTGACCAAATGATCGCCAGCACTAGCGCACTTTACAAAAAGACTGCTTAACTAAAGTACTTCACACACCTAAAAACTCATTTTTAAGTGCACTCCTATGTGCGGGGCGTGCGCGATTTTTCATACTGACGAGAAGTCCTAGCGCAGTAAATTCTATCAAAAGATGTGATCCACCAAAGCTCATGAATGGCACCGCGACACCTGTCACCGGCATAAGACCTATTGCCATACCGATATTTACCACAAAGGGTGCAATGATAGAGACTGCAACACCCATACCATAAAGCATTTCAAAGTTTGTTGTCCCCACCAGGGCAATCAAAAGAATACGGCCAATGAGTACTGCAAAAATACCAAAAAGAATAAATACGCCAATGAGTCCCCACTCTTCTGCAAATGCTGAAAAAATAAAGTCTGTTTGATATTCTGGAAGAAACCGCAAGCGTGACTGCGTACCATACCCAACCCCTTTACCCAAAATCTGCCCCGACCCCACGGCTATTGTTGATTGATAAGCGTTATACCCTGCCCCACGAATATCTGCAAGCGGATGAACAAACGTGGCGATACGGGCTTTTTGGTATGGCTTGAGTACTCCCATCCACAATCCACCAAAAGCAATCGCCCCTGCGAGAAACACAAGCGTGATATGTTTTTTCGAGACCCCTGAAACTAGGATCATCCCGAACCATATGAAAAATATAATCATCGCCGACCCAAAGTCTGGCTGAAGAAGCACGAGGAGGAACGGAATAAAAGCATACACCCCTGACACAATGATGTGGCGAAAATGTGCAATCTCCACATGGCGCCGTGAAAAATATTTTGCAAGAATCAGCACCAAAAGAAGCTTCATGGCGTCGGCCGGCTGAAAAGCGAACGAGCCAAACTTAAACCAACTTTGCGCACCTTTTGCCACATGCCCCAACCCAAAAAGAACAAGGAGGAGTGCTGAGGCAATGACGAAAAGTGCCACCAAAACGTTGGTACGCTTGAGCATATCGGTATCCACACGCGTTGCGAGAGAAAAAGCTATCAACGCCACCGCAAGCGAAATGAGCTGCTTTTCAAAAAAAAGATTCTCTCCCGTAAACGCATTCATCGTAATAAGCCCCGCAGCAACAATAAGAAGCGCTGGAATGAGCAGCATCCAATCAACGGACATTTTACGAGAAAACACCTCGTGCACCAGGGTAAAAACTTGCATAAAAACTATTCAGAAAAGACCGCTCGCGGGGTAATAATTATTTCGGTTATAAAATTCTCTTTTTTGCACACCTCTTCAGAAATATTTTTGTATACCTCCTGCAAAGCTGCAGCGGTTGGTGCTTTGAAATAAAATGCCGGGGTGGTGGCGATGCGGTCTCTTAGGAATTCCTCACTAATACCTTCTCCTAATGCGATCGCATACACTGATATTCCCGCAGTGCGGATGGCATTCGCCTGGCCAACTGCATACTCACTAGCATACGCAGTATTTTTTGGATTTGCAGGATCGAGAGGCCTATTGGCATCGCCGTCAGTAAGCACTACAATAACGCGCTTAGCCTTTTTTGTATGTCGTTCACTATTCAACTCCGCAAAGGCACTTTTTAGCGCATCGCCGACATTGGTATGCTGCAATGAACCTTTTTCTATGGAAATATCTTCCACTGACTTACGCACCGCATCATGTTCAAACGAAAGCTCATGGTCGATAGGGTCAGATTGTGTGGTAGCAAACGATACTAACCCTACCTTATCGATAACATCAGCCTCATCGACATATGTTTTGGCGGCATTTTTTGCCGTGGTAAGAGGTTCGGGTGGGTTTTTCCTGCCCACATTCATACTTCCCGACCGATCAAACACGAGCATCGTATCAACAGGCGTGGTACAAATACCCCCCCGAGGATTTTTAGTAAAGCGCGTAGGCCACGTAAAGAAGATCTCCTCTGTACCACCCCTAACAACCCCTTCAATATATGTGCGCGAAATAGCAAAAGGGTTGCGCGCTGGGTCATAAATAACCGCACCAATAGATGCATACCCAGCATCGTTTACAAGATCGGTATTAAGAAGCATTGCATCAAAACGTGGCTTGGTGTCAGTATTTTTAAGTGTCTGATTCTTGGAAACCAACGTAGACTGCACCGCTTGTGCTTTAGTCCACCGATTCAAATCCTCAGGCATGAATTCAACTTCAACCCTGTCTGGTGTGGTTGAAGCAGATACGTTCCCAACAAAAATAAGGTTGGTGCTCATAGGAGGTATTTCAACAGATCCTTCTCCTTCTGCAAGAATCACGCCAGTACTATCAAACATTCGCAGGGTATACCGTGCATTTTTGATTCCAGCATTAGGGTTTGGGTTTTCTATGTAAGCACCTAAGTCATATCGCCCCGGCACAACCTGAAACGCTTTAGCCCAAACAACCCGGAGGTCCTTTACTTGGCTTCTACAGTAGAGGGCACAAGATCCTCCACAATCCACCCCAACCTCGTCACCATTCTGCCTTTGATCAAAGCATGTAGGGGTAGGGTTAATCTTGCGATATACAGGATATGCAGCAAGAAGAATTATCGCTGCGGCAAATGCCAGTGAGTACAAGACCTTTCGCTTTTGAGACCATTCCATACTTCTATCATAGCAGACAATGCGATACGAAAAAAGGCGAATGGACACATTGTGTCCATTCGCCTTTTTATACTCACGATTGAATCCTTTAACCTGGCGGCAAGCTACTTTCCCCTTACGAGTATCATCGCCTCAAGAGAGCTTAACTGCTGAGTTCGGAATGAGATCAGGTGTTTCCTCTCCGATGAACCACCAGATTAAAATATTCAATCGCTTGTTGTTTTTATATTATTTTGTACATCACCGTTTCCTCACAGAAACGGTCGGGGCGAGTGGATTCGGACCACCGACCTTCCACCAAAGGTGGACGCGCTACCAGCTGCGCTACGCCCCGATGCGTATAGATGCAAACAATAAACAAGCACAGGTAAAAGAATCGTAATCAAATAGAAGCAGCTTGCGCTCTTATATTTGCGTCCTTGACTCGGAAATGGAAAAGATTACTTTTCCATTTCGCTCGTCTGACGTAGCAAATAATGATTGTGATTTTCAAATTCCCAGTAAGAATCGGCGTATTAGTACTCCTCGGCTGAAGCGATTACTCGCCTTACACCTAGAGCCTATCAACGTGATCATCTCTCACGGGCCTCAAACGAATTCTGATCTTGGGGTTAGTTTCCCTCTTAGATGCTTTCAGAGGTTATCTATTCCCGACATAGCTACGCTGCGGTGCCCTTGGCAGGACAGCAGCCACACCAGAGGTCAGTTCACTCCGGTCCTCTCGTACTAGGAGCAAATCCCCTCAAAATTCAACGCCTGCAGTAGATAGGAGACCAACCTGTCTCACGCACTCATGTTTTACATCATACTTTGGTCCCCAACCTGTATGAACCTCTCTTACGAGAGGGATCGGACTATAGCATCGCCTTACTTTTACGTAAGGGTGCTGACGTTTAGTCTCTACGGGTACAATGTTCTCCATTGCTTCCCTCGGAATTGTCCTTCGATTGCTCGTTAGGATTTTCCCGATATTAGTCAGCTTGTCTGAATACATCACTGTATTCAGCCGCCGTGATTATGATGTCATTGTTGATGAGTTTAGTCTCATCGCCTCGGGTTCAAACTAAGAGAAGTCAATTATAAAGAAGATAATCGCACTATCTTTATAATTCACTCCTCTACGGTTTGAACCCAGCTCACGTATCTTTTTAATTGGCGAACAGCCAAACCCTTGGAAGCTTCTCCACCTCCAGGATAAGATGAGCCGACATCGAGGTGCCGAACTCCGCCGTCGATATGAACTCTTGGGCGGAACTAGCCTGTTATCCCCGTGGTAGCTTTTATCCGTTAATCTTCGACCGCGTCTAAAGCGAATCGTCGGTTCACTATGCTCTGCTTTCGCACCTGCTTGACATGCCCGTCTTGCAGTTAAGCCCTCTTTTGCCATTACGCTATCGGCACGGTTTCCATTCGCGCCTAGAGGACCTTAATAGACTCCTCCGTTACTTTTTAGGAGGAGAGCGCCCCACTCAAACTACCTGCCAGATACTGTCCCCTTACGTTTTTTCCGTATAGGTTAGAATATGCCTCGAATAAGGGTGGTATTTCACTGTCGGATCCACAACCCCCGAAAAGGTTGCTTCAAATCCTTCCACCTATTCTACGCAGATACAAAACATATTCAATATCAAGCTATAGTAAAGCTCACGGGGTCTTTTCGTCTAACTGCAGGTAACCGGCATCTTCACCGGTATTGTATTTTCACCGAGCTGCTTCTCGAGACAGTTCCCCAGTCATTACGCCATTCGTGCACGTCTGAACTTACCAGACAAGGAATTACGCTACCTTAGGACCGTTATAGTTACGGCCGACATTCACCAGGGCTTATATCAGCCAGCTCATCCTTGCGGAGTCACCACCAATATTTAACCTTCTGGCATTGGTCAGGCGTCACCCCATATACATCCTCTTACGAGTTCGCATGGAGCTGTGTTTTTGGTAAACAGTTGCCAGGGAATCTTTCGCTGCGGCCTCCACCACTTTATTTTCAAAGTAGTTGAGTCCAAGAAAGTTTGAACAACATTTTTTGTGCATACAATAGCTCTATTGTATGCACGGTTTGTCTCTCGATATGGCACTATTCTTTAATAATTCCCTACTGCAATTTCTATTTTTCGGCTACGACTTCGAGAAAAATCTTCAGCATATACCTATATGCTTCGTATTTTCCTCATCGTCTCGCACGAAAAACATAAATTTCGTTACGGTAATTATTAAGAGAACAGCACCCTTTTCTCAATTCTCAGACCTCCCCACTTTAAATGCAAAGTGGTGGAGGCAAGCCTTATCCCGAAGTTACGGCTGCTTTTTTGCCGAGTTCCTTGAGAAGCATTCACTCGTTCGCCTTAGTCTACTCGACTCGACCACCTGTGTCGGTTTTCGGTACGGTTTCTTTTCCGTTATGCTTAGAAGCTTTTCTCGGAAAGCTGCTTTGTCTCATCCCATTAGGCGAACCTAACGATTTCTGCTTCACTTGGAGGCGGTATTAAAACCAGGTTCCCGGATTTACCTAAGAACCACCCTTATTAACAGACGCAAATCCAATAATGCGCGAAACATACTAGCCTTCGTCACTCCATCGCACGGAAAAGAAGTCAGGGAATATTAACCCTGTGTCCATCGGCTCCGGCTTTCGCCATCACCTTAGGCCCGACTAACCCTTCGCTGATCAACATCGCAAAGGAAACCTTAGTCTTACGGCGTGTGGGGATCTCACCCACATTGTGGTTACTTGTGCCAACATTCTTACTTCTTGACGCTCCAGAGTTGCTCACGCTTCTCCTTCAGTGCAGACAAGAACACTCTCCTACCGCTCCATCATCTCGAAAGACGATGAAACCCTCAGTTTCGGTACTATGCTTAGCCCCGATTATCTTCGGTGCAGAGTCTCTTAGTGAGTGAGCTGTTACGCTTTCTTTAAATGATGGCTGCTTCTAAGCCAACATCCTCACTGTCTGAGAAACTCCACCTCCTTAAGTGCACTTAGCATAGATTTAGGGACCTTAACTTGAGATCTGGGCTGTTTCCCTTTTGACCGCCGGAGCTTCGCCCCCGGAGTCTTACTGCCTCGTAATTAATCTCTGGTATTCGGAGTTTGATAGGACTGACGAGATTGCTCCCTGTTCAGTCCTTCCAGTGCTCTACCCCCAGAGGGTACGCGAGACGCTAGTCCAAAAACTATTTCGGAGAGAACCAGCTATTACCAGATTCGATTAGCTTTTCACTCCTTGCCACAAGTCATCCGATGGTGTCGCACGGCCAACCGGTTCGGACCTCCCTCTGTATTTCTACAGAGTTCATCCTGCTCATGGCAAGCTCATCTGGCTTCGGGTCTGATGCATACTACAAACGCGCTATTCACACTCGGTTTCCCTAAGGCTCCACCCGACAAGGGCTTAGCCACGCAATATACATCAACTCGTTGGCTCATTCTTCAATAGGCACGCCGTCACCCCCGAAAGGGCTCCGACTCCTTGTAAGCATATGGTTTCAGTTCTATTTCACTCCCCTCACCGGGGTTCTTTTCACCTTTCCCTCACGGTACTAGTTCACTATCGGTTTCTCAAAGTATTTAGCCTTAGCAGTTAGTTCTGCTGGATTCCCCCGAGCTATTCATGTCTCGAAGTACTCAAGAACAGAGACAAAAAAGATGTTTTGTTTTCGTTTACCGGGCTATCACCGTCTAGGGCCATGCTTTCCAGCATGTTCAACTAACAAAACATTTTGTAACTTTTCTCGTATAAATACGACGTCTCTGCCTTACAACCCCTATTATAAATAATAGGTTTGGGCTATTTCCGTTTCGCTCGCCGCTATTCAGGAAATGTTCCGCCATTCGGCGGGTTTTTTTATTTTCCTCCAGGTACTGAGATGTTTCACTTCCCTGGGTATGCTCCCTTAATAAAGGGTTACAACCTGTTACGGTCATAGGGTTTCCCCATTCAGAAATCTCCGGATCAAAGGTTGCTAGGCACCTCCCCGAAGCTTATCGCAGCCATACCACGTCTTTCATCGCCTTTGAGAACCAAGGCATCCACCATATGCTCTTAATTTCCTACTAGGAAATTTAAAAACCACAATCATTATTCGCTTACGCGCATCTCGCTTGCACAAGATGCGACTTCTTTTACCTGCCTGCCTCCACACACCACAAGACCCACTAAACGGGTGTGTGTGACAGAATTTGATTGTCAAGATTCAATCGATGAGTGTTCCTTTCGGATAAAAAAGCCCGCGTTGAGCGGGTCAAAACAGAAGCCGTAATGGTTCCTATTTAGTCCCGCCGTGGGTATTCTTGGTTCCGATACTCATATGCAACAATCCAGCCATTATATACAAAACAAAAAGGAAGTCAAGTGTTTGGGGCAGAATATGGAATAAACATAGAAAAACCCGCCTTAAGGCGGGTTTTTCTTCTAGATTCTAATTTCTATATTCTGCCCATTAGCCGCGGTTCGAGATGTCCTCGCGGAGCTTCTCAATGTAGCGAGCTGCTGCATCACGACCACCAAGGCCGAATGCGAGACCGCCAGCGAGAGCAAGCATTGCTACGAGACCTGTTACGAGCGTGCTCAAGATCTGGTCAGCAATGTGGAGCTGCATAAGCGCCGCAATGATGGTGAAGACCCAGATAGCCCAACGAGCAATCCCTCCTACGAGGCCCGATGATTTTGCCTCTACGGCCTTTGCTGCACCTGACATAACTTTCTGAACAAAGTCAGCAAGGAATGCACCTACGATAAGGATAAGTGATGCAACCGCAATGTTTGGAATGAACTGTGTGATGACCGTACTCAAGAGAGCGTTAACTGCCTGGAGCTGGAACACATCAAGTGCTGCAACAAGGAATCCGATTACAACGAACCACTTGATGAGACCACCAAAGAATGCACCGGAGTTTAAATTGAATCCTGCCTTATTAAGAAGGCCGCGAGCACCTGCGCTCTCGAGAATGTTGTCTACCTTGATCGCCTTGACGATCTTGTTGACCACCTCACCGAGAACTGAACCCACTACCCAACCTGCAATAAAAATAACGATTGCGAACAAGAGTTTAGGGAGGAAGCGGATAATCTCCACGCCGAGCCCCTGATTAAATGCATCGCCGAGGCTCATTCCCCACTGACTGATTAGATCCATAACGTTTGTATTGTTCCACGCGAGCCTACTGACAACAGTGTCTCGCGTAAACTTTTAATTTAAAAAACCTGGTAATATTTGTCATCAACCCCGTCACGCTGCACACTCGGCACATGCGGAGCGCGAACGCAGGAATTTGATTCCTACGCTATATTATACCACTTTGGTAAGAGTAAATGGAAGAGGCCTGTGGATAACTTTTGCCTATTACTCCACCCCTAGTTTGTCGATGACCCTATCGTGACGGAAGTCGAGAATGTCGCGGACAAATTTATCGTAAACGCTTACGCGATAAAGGAACTCTGCGGTTTCGAGAGCACCATAAGATAGCTCCTTTCCCACCTCAGCCTCAATAGAACGCAGCGCATGCTCGATGGCGCGGCGCTTGAGCCCGTCCCCTACAATGAGCACATCCACCCGCGCCTCAGGCTCGTCCAAGAAAATCCCTGAAAGCGCGAGGAGCTTTATCTTCCCTACTCCACGGAACCGCTTCGCAATTTCATCGCGATTAAGTGGTGTCTCAGAAATAACGAGATTCTTGAGAGGGATAAGGAGCGGGAATCCTGCCTTAAGCTGGAAACCGTTTACTCTCTTTTTTGTGGGTGCCCTTTTTGACCCGCGCTTTGGAGGAGTTTCTTTGACAAAACTTTTTTCAGAGAGGATGCCTGCCTTCTTTAAGAGATTGACTTCGCGACGCGCTTCGGCGATCCTCACTTTGCTTTTTTCGGCAACGATCGTAGCATCAAAAACGTCGAGTGGATTCAGAAGAAATAGGCGAAGGATCTTTACCCGCGCCTGACTTCCAAACAGTATTCCTAGTGTGTCCATAGCGGGTATTATACCACATAAATATAAAGGAAAAAGCACGGCATCCATATGGATGCCGTGCTTTTTCTGAGGACAGATTGAAATATTACTTAAGGGTAACCTTTCCACCTGCTGCCTCGATCTTTGCTTTAAGATCTTCTGCTTCTGCTTTCTTCATACCTTCCTTAACCATTGAAGGTGCTGCGTCAACGAGATCCTTTGCCTCCTTGAGTCCGAGAGCGAGAGCCTCCTTGATCACCTTGATCACCGCGATCTTGGTGTCACCTGATGCGGTGAGCTCAACGTTGAATGAGTCTTTCTCCTCTGTTGCTGCGGCTGCAACTGGTGCTGCGGCTGCGGCTGTTGCTGATACACCAAACTTCTCCTCGAATACCTTAACGAGCTCGTGAAGATCGAGAACTGACATTTCTTCGATCTTTGCAACGATATCCTTGAACTTTGCAGGGATCACTACGTCTTTATTTTCTTCTGTCATAATTGTAATGTTAAATGATTAAAAATCTTGATTTTTCAATGGAGCCCATTGAAATTCGAGCTTTATGCTGTCGCTTCTGCGGGAGCAGCCTCTGCGGCAGGTTCTGTGGGAACTTCTGCCTCTGCGGGAACCTCGGGAGCTACCTCTGCGGGCGCTACTACTTCTTCTACTTTTGCCACAGCGTCCAGACGTGAATCTGCTGATTCAGGAGCTGCGCCTTTTGATTCGGCAATCTGTCCCATCGCAATAGCGAAACGCTGAATTGGTGAGTTGATAACATTGAGGAACATTCCGCGAAGAACCTGAAGTGGTGGAATTGTCGCAATCGACATCATTTCCGCCTGCGTCTTAAACTCTCCGTCAAAGATACCGCCCACAATAGAGATTGAACCCTTTTCGCGGGGCGTCTTTTGGAATGCATAAGTCTCGCGTGCTGGAGCAAGGAGGTCCTCACCGTACGCAATTGCGAGCTCGCCAGGAAGCTCAGGCATGTCGCCTTTCGCTTTAAGGTCGTTCAATACGCGCTTTGCCAAAGTCTTCTTTGTTACGAAGTAACCAACTTTGTCCGCTGAAAGTTTCCTGCGAAGGAGCTTGGTCTCAGCAACCGAGAGTGCTTTGAAGTTCACGAATACGATCGACTTTGCGTCTGCAAGACGTTCTGTCATCGAAGCAATGAGCTCTGTTTTTTTCTGTTTTGTAATTGCCATATGTTGTTCTCGTTCCTTTCGGAAAAGAGATAATATTCAACGGCTCTCGCACATAGTGCTGGAGCCGTAAAGCCATCCCCATAAAGGGGAATGAGTCGACCTCCGCAGGGCTTAATGCTCCTTTTCTCTGGAACAGCCTACTTCTTCGGGCTTCGGGGTTATCTTAGCGAACGTTGGCGATATTGTCAACCGTCACAATAAGGGTATTCATATCCCCCAGTTTCATCACCTCCGAAACCGCCACCCCCACCAGGCCGACGAGTAAAATCCCCAAGAACCTCAATGTTGTTTTTAAGATCTCAGGCATATAATAATTGTGACACATATACCAAAAAAGCACCACCTTACAAAGGGCGGTCCTTTGTAAGGTGGTGTTTTTTTAAATCCCACCCCGAGGACCGCCCTTTACATACAGAGGCCGGGCCTCGGGGAATACCAACTGAAAAAGGTTGCTGCTTTTTCTTCTTTATTTCACCCCTGAAAGTTCACTTTTGAGGAGCGCGACAAGGCTGTCGTTTTTGATCCTTTCTGCGGTTTCGATTGCCTTGTTGTAGGCGTCTTTTGCTTCTGCAGTCTGTTTCATATCCTGATAGTGATGCGCAAGCATAACCTGAAGGTCTACAGAATCAGGATTCTTTGCAATGCCCGCCTTGAGAATAGTCGGTGTTTCGCTCAATTTTACTTTGAACGAGTACCGATAAAGGTCGACAAGACCACTGTATCCTTGGATATAATCAGGTTTAAGGGCGATGGTTTTCTTCCAGTTTTCCTCTGATTTTACATAGTCTTTGAGGTAAAAGTGATAGAGATCACCAAGATTGTTCCAAGCAATAATACTTGAAGGGGCGACGGCTTTTACATACTCCCACGCGTCACGTGCACCCTCATAGTCGCCGAGTGACTTTCGGTTCACCCCGAGCATAATCCACTCGTTTACATTCTTAGGGTCACTCTTGAGCTCCTTTATATTTTCCTCAATGCGTGTAACGATAATTGCCTTTACTTCGGGTGCTAGAGTGTTTTTAAACTCCACAGAACGCACTAGGGATGGCGCAGGAGGGAGATTGCGATCATCGATGGGGATAACCTTGATCGAACCGTCTCCGGTCATACTAATGCCCGAGATGTCAGTAGTTGTTGCCGTCGTACTTTCTCCACCTTCTGTATCGCCACGCATATCGCGATAAATGAAGATCCCCGCCGCGACAAGAGTAAGAACTATAAGCCCAGCAATACCAATATTTTTCTTGTTCATCATATCCCCCTATCCTATCAAACCCTCCCATTTCCGCAACTTCCCAACCTCCTCAAAACTTCCCGAGGACCGCCCTCCGTATACAGAGGACGGTCCTCGGGGAAACTATGGGGTGGCAGTACTGACGGTTATAGAATAAGGGGAAAGATAGTCTTGGTATGGATTTCCTGCTGCGTCTTCCATCTTAACCTTCACGCGGTACGTACTTGTAGTGGCAGTGTCTGCCCCGTGAGAAAGGGCTCCTGTCCATGATTTTGCACACACTGCAGTATCATCAACACATCCGGCCCCCGAGAAGAATGTCTTGTAATTATCAGGGTTGTTTTGATCCTCAATCTTTATCGACACCCAATCTACATTTTCACTTGCGGTAATAATCAATGCAACCGCAGGTGTTGTCGTTGCGAAGTCCGCTACGATATCCGCGGCAGTACCATTAAATGTATAGCTTACGATCGTAGGCGGTTCCGTGTCCGGCGCAACAGTAACCGTAACTATGTATTCTTGAGTTGATCCATCTTCGGCGGTGACCGTATAGGTGACGGGGTTGGTAAAATCCTGCACGGTACCAGAAGCTGGGCTTGACGTCGCAAGAGCAGACACTGCCACAGAAGACGTGAGTGTGCGAGCATCAGTGCCAAACGGAACGGTGAGGCTGACTGTATGCGCTGTCTCGTCAACAACACCAGA